>JAAYCQ010000156.1 GCA_012729715.1 Syntrophomonadaceae bacterium | reverse complement strand
ATCCCCAGGGAGGTGAAAATGTAATGGCAGACTTCAAGGAAATAATTAACCAGTATAAAGATCTTCCCGGTGGCCTTATTGAAGCTTATCATGCCTTGCAGAGGGAATATAGTTTTATTCCTGAAGACTCTATAGCGTACGCAGCTCAGGTTTTTGACCTGCCCCTGGCCAAAGCTTATGGGGTAGCAACCTTTTACTCATATCTTAAGGTGGGCGAGCGGGGCAAAAATGTAATTCGCATATGTGAAAGTGCCCCCTGTCATGTAGCTGGTGCTAAAGAAGTAGTAGACGCCTTAGAAAAAGAACTGGGCATCAAGATGGGAGAAAGCACTGCTGATGGTAAATTCGCCCTGGAATTTTGCGAATGTGTAGGCCAGTGTCAGGCTACTCCGGTAATAACCATTAATAGTAAGCCTTATGGTGATGTAACCTCAGAAAAAATACCCGGAATTCTAGCCGAATACAAATAATGAAAGGAGGGAACATAATGGCTGAGGAAATGCGCATCGTTTTGCGTAACATGGGTAAAATAGACCCCTTAAAAATAGAAGACTACATTAACGCCGGGGGCTACAAGTCTCTGGAAAAAGCTCGTCAGATGGGACAGGAAGCTTTAATAGAAGAAGTTAAAAAATCCGGGCTGCGGGGACGTGGCGGGGCTGGTTTTAACTGTGGCATGAAATGGAGTTTTTCCTACAAGGTACAGTCGGAGCAAAAATATGTGGTTTGTAATGCTGACGAAGGTGAACCTGGAACTTATAAAGACCGTACCATAATGGAAAATGACCCCCAATCAGTGCTGGAAGGTATGGCCATATGCGGCTATGCTATAGGAGCCAATAAAGGCTATATCTACTGCCGGGGAGAATACCCTTATGTGGTTGATATTCTTAATCAGGCTATAGCCCAGGCTAGAGAAAAAGGTGTTCTGGGAGACTTCGACATTGAAGTGAGAATGGGTGCCGGAGCTTATGTCTGCGGTGAAGAAAGTGCTCTGATTGAATCCATTGAAGGTAATCGCGGAGAACCCCGTTTCAAACCACCGTTCCCGCCGGTTATTGGATTATGGCAAAAGCCCACTATAGTAAACAACGTTGAAACCTTTGCCAATATCCCGATAATACTGGAAAAAGGTGCAGACTGGTACAAATCCATCGGGGCGGAAAAATATCCTGGTACCAAAGTTTTAACCTTAACTGGTGATGTCAACAACCGCACCGTTTATGAAGTACCTACTAACACTACCATTCGCCAGGTTATTTATGACTTTGGCGGCGGCATCAAGGACGGTAAGAAGTTCAAGGCGGTTCAAATAGGTGGAACTTCTGGTGGCTTCATACCTGAATCCATGCTGGATACACCCATCGATTTTGATTCCATGACGGCCATAGGTGCTGTATTAGGTTCAGGTGCAGTATTTGTAATGGATGAGACTCGCGACATAGTCAATGTAGTAGCCAGGATTGCAGGTTTCTTTGAACATGAATCCTGTGGCAAATGTAATCCTTGTCGCGAAGGTACCAAACGTATGCATGAAATGATGGAAAAACTCGATGCTGGTCAGGGTAGTAGCGCAGACTTATCCCTACTGGAGAGACTGGGAACAGTTATGTCCAAAGCCTGCCTCTGTGGACTGGGTCAGGCGGCACCTGCACCAGTGTTAACCACACTCAAAAACTTTAATAGTGAGTACCAGGCCAAATTAAACTAAATGGTCATTCACTGCCTCCATGCAAGGTATTGTACCTGGTACGGAGGATAAATAAAGAGAGAGTGAATGAGCTATGCAAAGTGAAAGGCTCCTCCGTAATGGAGGGGCTTTTCTCGTGATATATGTACTAAAATCCTACAAATTTATACAACGTTTGTCTGAAAATTGGACGGGACTTAAGGCCTACAATACAGAAAATAAGGGATTACCACCTTTACCTATTTATGGCATGGGTTTTGCATATTAACATAGTAAAGAAATAATAAGTTAAGGTTAAATAAACCCTGGAGGTGGAAAGCCCTTTGGCTAGTATTGATGAATTAATTCAAGATTTACATAGTGAAGACGAAAAAACTAGAGCATTTGCAGCGGAAGACATAGTATTTGATAAAGTTCCCGGAGGAATAGAGATTTTAATTGACCGACTTGAATTAGAAGAGTCCCGTTTCGTAAGAGAAGTAATTGTAAACTGTTTAAAGGCTTTAAAAGGAAGGGAGATTGTAGAAAAAATAATTCCCCTGTTATCAAGCGAAGATGCTTTTATCCGCAATGCCGGTATAGAGATATTATCAATGCAGGGTGTAATTGCGACTGAGTTTATGAGAAAGTTGCTTGGTGATACCGACAAGGATATTCGTAAATTTGCTCTAGATATTCTCTTCCAGCTTAAAAGCCCTAACACTACTGCTTTAATTGCTGAGGCCTTAAATGATTTAGATATTAATAATTTGATTACTGCAGTTGAATATCTGGGTCATATGGAAGATACCAGTTATACTCCAAAAGTAAATGAGTTGTTCATGCGCAGTGATAACATATTGTTACGGTGCACCTGTTTGGAAGCCCTGGCCTTTATTGGGGATGAGGAATCTATACGCTGTGTCAACAAAATGTATCCTAATTACGAAAATATAAGTATTCTGGAGCAATATTCATTCCTAAAATTTGTTGCCCGCAAGGGCTCGGATATACATTTAGGCCTAATTATCTCTTTGATAGCGGATAAAGGCCAGGTTATGCATAAGGAAATCATCAATGCTATTGAAGGCATACTGAAGCGTAATCCCCGTAAATTGCTGCCGCCTGATTTACTAAATACCCTATCTTATTATCTTACTACTGATATTACTGATATTAACAAATATGAACTATTAATCCTAATGGGGCATTATCAGAACCAGGAGATATACCAAATTCTACTGGAGCATACGAATAATAAACAAACATTAATCCGTATGGGAGCGGTGGAAGGTCTGGGCTTATATGGTAACAATGAGGCTTTACCAATTTTACAGGCAATGAAAGAAAAGGAAGATGATCGGGACCTGCTGGAAACCATAGAAAAATCCATTGAATTACTACAATAGTAAATGAGGTGATATATTTGGAATTGCCTCTGGAATATTTCATAAAACTTAGAAATCTTATTTATGAACGTACCGGAATAAGTTATGAGGAAAACAAAATCTATTATGTAAAGAAGCGTTTACACCAGAGAATGGAAATGGCTGGTTTCGATCGGGTAGAAGACTACATCAGGCACCTGAAGATATTTGATCCCCAGGGCCGTGAATTTCAGCAACTAATGAATCTGCTTACTGTAAATGAAACCTACTTTTTCCGTGAGTTTTCCCAGTTACAGGTCTTTGCTGAGTACTGTTTGCAGGAAGTTATAAAGCATAAAGCAGAGGCCAATAATCGTACCCTAAAAATTTTATGTGCAGGCTGTTCAACTGGAGAAGAACCGTATACTCTGGGTATCATCCTGAGAGAAATGATAGAACATTTTTCCTCCTGGGAGGTATTTATTAAGGCTATAGATATTGATGAGAATGTACTGGTTGCAGCGCGTAAGGGGGTTTATGACCAGCGTTCAGTAAAAGATGTACCCCCATCTTATCTACAGAGATATTTTACGTCACCCTCTAAAGGAGAATATGCTATTGAGCAAACTATCAAAGATATGGTGGTTTTCGAACACGTTAATCTTATGGATAGACGGGCCTTACGCTATGAGGAGGATTATGATTTTGTGTTTTGCCGTAATGTATTAATTTACTTTGATGATGTTTCACGTAAACAGGTGGTAGATAAATTTTACGGATTGTTAAGGGGCGGGGGATACATTTTTCTGGGACATGCTGAGTCTCTAAGCCGTATAAGCTCGGCCTTCAAAATACGAAGATTGAGTAATCATATAGTATACCAGCGGTAACATCATTTATTTTACCGGGAAGGAGGGTGATGTAATGGGAGGAAAAGTGCTGATAGTTGATGATTCGGAGATGATTAGGAATTTCCATAGTTACATATTAAAGAGTATTGGCCTGGAAATAATAACTGCTCTGGATGGGGCTGATGCACTGGAAAAAATATATGGCACTGATGGAGAACTACTTATCTGTTTAACTGATATAAATATGCCTAATATGGATGGTTACACCCTGATAGAACGCTTAAGGGAAGATTCCAATTATGAAGACCTGCCCATAATTATTATCTCAACTGAAGAAGAGCTGCAAGATAAACAGAGGGGATTTGAGTGTTAAACGACAAATTACCATCGGCAGCAACGACAAATTAATTTTCTATGACTTAAGCTTTGTGACAACAGATTAATACCGGGGCGACAGTTTCGCAGCGGGGAAACAACACATTCTTGTTCTT
>JAAYCQ010000155.1 GCA_012729715.1 Syntrophomonadaceae bacterium | reverse complement strand
CTTCGCCTCCTTCGGATTGTTTGTTTTGTCACTTATTAATTCGACAAAATGGGGGGTGAAGTCCTTTTTCTGCCCTCGAAAAGTGTGGATATTTCTAGGCTAATCAATATGCAAAACTCTCAATTAAAAACTTTGCTTTTTAAGTAGTGCCCCCTGTATTTTTCTTAGCCTTTAGTAAAGATTATACTAAAGGGATTCCTTTGGGGATTTTAAATTTTTGAAAGGAGTTAGTCATATGGGTACATTAATAAAAAACGGCACTATAGTAACTTCGGTAAATGAATACAAAGCTGATGTCCTTATAGAAGGGGAAAAAATTGTAGCCATTGGCACCGGTTTAGGAGATCGTGCCGACCAGGTAGTAGATGCCTCCGGTAAGTATGTTATCCCTGGCGGTGTAGATGAGCATCTGCACTATAATTCCTTTAGCTCTCTTGGTTATGAAACTTCTGATGCTGCTGCAGTAGGCGGTACTACAACTATTGGGGATTTCGTTGTCCAGCCTAAAGGTGTCGGACTTAAAGACTCTATAATAAATTATAAAAAAGAAGCAGTAGAAGGAAAAGCCATGGTGGACTATGTCCTGCATGGAATTATAATGGATTCTACTGACCAATCTTTTAACGATATACCTTCTATGCCTGAAGTTGGGGTAGCCGCAGTTAAACTTTTTATGGCCTATAAAGGTATGGATTACTATGCTACTGATGATTCTATCTTTAAAGCTTTGCAAATAGCTAAAAAATGCGGCGTAACCATTATGGTTCACGCTGAAAATGCAGATATAATTGATGTTAAAATTAAACAGCTGTTAGCCGAAGGAAAAACAGGCACGGAAAATTTCTCTTTATCAAGACCTGTTTTATGTGAAGCAGAAGCTACTTCCAGGGCTGTTTATATGGCAAAAATGGCTGATGCGCCACTCTTTGTAGTCCATGTAACCAATCGGGCAGCCGCAGAAGTCTTAAGGGAAGCTCGTGATGAAGGGGTTCAAGCTTTTGGTGAAACCTGTACCCATTATATGAGTTTAAATGATAAGAATTTGGAAAAACCGAATTTTGAAGGGGCAAAATACGTATGTAACCCGCCTTTAAGACCGCAAGAAGATGTTGATTTTATGTGGGAAGCAATTCAGAATGGCTGGCTGCTGGCAGTAAGCTCTGAACATTGTGCCGTTATCGGCGGTTTTAAAGTTGCTAAACACAGGGGTATCAATGATTTTAGTAAAATACCGCCTGGTTCCCCGGGAGTGCAAGATCGCCTGCATATGATTTGGACTTATGGAGTTGAAAAAGGCAAGATTTCCCGTACCAAGTTTGTTGACGTTTGTTGCACAACGCCGGCTAAAATTTGTGGTATCTACCCGCAAAAAGGGGAAATTGCAGTTGGCTCAGATGCCGATGTAGTTATTTTTGATCCTAATTACAAAGGTATTTTCACTAATGAAACTAGTTTGCATGACACTGATTACAACGCTTATGAAGGCTTTGAGCAGATAGGAAGAGCAGAAAAAGTATTCCTTAGAGGAAGCCTGGTAGCTGAAAACGGCAAATTCCTGGGCAAAGAAGGCCAAGGTGAACAAGTAATGGCTAAACCATACGGCTTATGCTATGACGGTTTTAAAGGATAGAAATTTCATTAATTGAATAACAGGAGGGATGGGGGATGACTTCAGAAAAAAGAGAAAGAGTTTCCTTGCCCTGGGCAGTAGCTCTAACTGTGTTTATATCATTACCATTCACCTTCTTTTTGGGTAAGTATAATTTTCCACTCTGGGTATGCTTTATTGTATGGGCTGAGTATTTTGCCCTGGGTGGAAATCTCGATACTTGGAAACTAATCATTCCCTCGCTTCCTTTTGGTGCATTCTTTGGTGCAGTATGGTGTGCTCTGGCCGTTGCTCTGGCAGATCTTATCGGTGGGCAATATGCCGCGTTCTGGGGATTGGTAGTAGCTAACTTTATCGTCTTACCCATATTTATTGCGCTGATTCCACGTTGGCATATCTGGGAAAAAGGAACTCTGGCAGTATTTAATGGGTTCACGTTATTCCTGGCTGTTTATTTTACCCGCAGTATCCCCTCAGTGGGAATGATGGATAATCCCTATTGGATTATATTCTGGGTATTTATTTGGACTGTAGTTATGGCTTATTTTGGCTGGTTTTTAGGATGGCTGAATGTAACTTTAACATTTCCGCTTAAGATCACCGATAGGAAGATTGATTAAAGATTCCGATTTTATTATCATAAATCTTCTAGCTATATCTACCATGATTTGTTGGAGACGTCCCGGTACATCTAAACCGGGGCGTCTTTTTTCTTTATAAAGCCATAATATCCAAAGTTTTAAGAATTTCTAATGGCATCTGGCTTTCTTAGTTGGTATGGCTAATTTTTGGAAAGGATAATTTTAATACCAGTTGCAACAATAAACATGATGGAGTCTTTCCATACAGAAAAAATTTATCAGAAAGGATGGATATTAGTGGCAGAAAAAGAAGCATGGGAGAAACAAGAAACATGGGATAAATATGTAGATACCGGCGGACAGTATCAGTTTGATGAGGAAATGTTAAATAGGGCTTTTGAGGAAGCCAGAAAGGTCTACCGAGCCAGAGGATTCCAAAGAAGAATGGGTTACGGAAAAGCCCCGTGTGTAACTACCGTAGATATGGCCAGAGCCTGGATGTCGGATGGACACCCCTTTACCTGTGAGAACAATGAAGAAATTTGTGCCAATGCCCTTAAGGTATTAGAAGCAGCCAGAAAAACTGGAGTTCCTATTTTCCACACAACTACCGGGTATACTGGAGAAAGACAGCTCGACTTATGCAAATGGGATGAGAAAATTCCCATGCGTACACTAGATATTAAATCTGAATGGATGCAAATCGACCCCAAACTAAAACCCCAGCCGGAAGAACCTGTTATTCATAAGAAATATGCCAGTAATTTCTTTGGCACCCATTTAGCTGTAACCTTATATACTCTAGGAGTTGACACGGTAATAGTAATGGGCGCCACCGCCTGCGCCTGTGTTAGACACACGGTTATGGATTCAACTGGATATGGATTTAAAACTATAATTCCCGAAGGCACTATCGGCGATAGAGT
>JAAYCQ010000022.1 GCA_012729715.1 Syntrophomonadaceae bacterium | reverse complement strand
TACGTAACCTGCATACTTTCAAGGGTAATTTTAGCCAGTTCGATACTGCCTCCGTAGTGGGCGAACTTCACCATCTGGAATCATTACTGCTTGAGGCTCGCGACCAGGTAACGGGTTTTGACCGGGAATACCTGTTGCAAATAATGCAGCAATCTCAGCTCATGCCTTGCCTGGAAAATGATTTAGAAGTAATTATTAATTTTCTAGGGAATGAGTTCTTCGAACGCAAAGATAGCTTCGTTATAAGTAAAGAAAAACTGCTTGCTTTGGAGCAGACTATACATAACATATTACCCCCTTCAGAATATCAGCTGTTACTGCCGCTTCTGCGTAGTTTACGTTATAGACCTATTAAGGAGTTATTAAAATCTTACCCGGAATATGTACAAAAAATGGCTAATCGCCTGGACAAGCAAGTTTATCCTTTCGTTATTGAAGGTGATGATCTGTTAGTTGATAGTGATTATTATCACCCATTTGCCCGTTCTCTGGTTCATGTTTTCCGTAACTGTATAGACCATGGCCTGGAAAATGCGGAAACAAGAGTTATTCTGGATAAAGACGAATTTGGCAGCATTCGTTGTAGTATACGGGGGGAGGATGACCGCATATTAATTAGTATCAGTGATGATGGCTCGGGCATAGATTTTGTTGCTCTGCGCCAGCGGGCAATTAGCACTGGACTTTATACACTGGAAGAGGCCAACAATTGTACTGAGGAGCAATTACTTGAACTTATCTTTTATCGGGAATTCTCTACTCAGACCGAAGTCTCTTTAATATCCGGCCGGGGGGTAGGTTTATCAGCGGTAAAAACTGAATTGGAAAATATCGGGGGTAAGGTAACGGTAACCTCACGCCTCGGTATCGGCACCGAGTTTCTATTTGATTTGCCCATAGTAAACACCGACAGCGTTCTTCCCCGGATAGAAGAGGAAGATATCCTGGATGCGATTACCGCCAGTGCCGGTTACTTTATAGCCGATCAGACAGGAATTATATTTTCGCAAGCTTCTGACTTGCAACGCAAAGCTCAAATGGTATTTGACCGTTTAACCGCAGTAATCATTATTCAGGGTATTAGTTCCAACATAATCGCTCTGAGTTATAGCGATGAATTGCTGGACACTCTCCTTCAGGGTTTTCTTATCGGCGATATAGCCCCGGAAGAGAAAGAAGCTCTGCAAGCTGACCTGCTGACCGAAGCTTCAAATATTATTATCGGCAACTCCCTGAAACGGCTGGGGACAATGGAAAATTTAATAACCGTAAGCACCCCAATCGTTGAATGTAGTAAAACCTCAGTCTTAAAACACTCCCAATCCCAAATATTGTGCCGGGATCTGGAAGAAGGATTATACACTTTAACCCTTAGCCTGGTTAGTATGGATGATGGATTAATAGAAGAGGGAATAGCAAGACTTCAGGAATTATAGGAGCAGACCGGTTGTCTGCCGGCCAACTACTGAATCCGGGATTTTAGTCTTCCCGCAACAGACATGACGGGTTAAAATATAAAAAAATAAAAGGTAAGGAATATCTAATGAACTTACATTCCTTTACAATCCACGTAATCGAAGGTTACATATCAAGTATATATTTAGTGGAATATGATGACGGCATGCTGCTCCTGGACAGTGGCTGTGTTAATGATGTTAAACGTATAGATGATTATTGTAAGCAATTTATTAATCGCCCCCCTAGCGATATTAAGCTAGCAATTGTTTCCCATATGCATCCTGATCATGCCGGGGGTGCAGCCGCTTTACGCAGCAAATACGGTATACCCATAGCTGCTTATAAGGATGTTGACCGGTGGTACTCAGGGTTAGGAGGTTCACTGCAACATAAACTGGATTGCTATATGGCCCTGGGTGTAGCTCGTGCTAATAAACGCAATAGGGAACGTATACTTTTTAAACCCATTATTCATCCTGATTACCTGTTTGATGATTTGCAAGTACTTCCTTTCTTTAATGATTGGGCGGTATTGCATACACCCGGGCATACCCAGCATGATATTGTTCTTTATCACCAGCAAGAAGCTTTGTTGTATATTGGTGATATAATCTGTGCGGTAAAAGGCAAAATGCTTCTCCCTTTACCAGTTATGTTTCCTGCGCAAATGGAAAACTCATACAATAAACTGGCATCTCTTAACCCTACTACTATTCTAATGGCTCATGGTGGGGTAAACCAAACTGAAAATGCTTCTTCGCTTTTTCTGAGTATGAAAGAGCAGCTTAGCCAACCGCCTAACTCATTGATGCGCCGGGTTTATCGCTTGTCCGGTTTTTCTCCGGAAATAAAAAGACAGGGCATGTAAAACTCTGTCTTTTTTAATGTTACAGTTGTATCTTTACTTCTTCTGCATTTTAGCCCAGGTATCCCTTAAGGATACAATACGGTTAAACACCATTTTATCCGGTGTAGAATCGGGATCAACACAGAAATAACCCTGGCGCATGAACTGGTAGCGGTTCCCCGTTACTGCATCGACCAGGCTCGGTTCCAACATACATGCAGTAAGCGATTCCAAAGACCCGGGGTTTATATTGCTGGTAAAATCTTCGGTTTCATCCCCTTCCGGATCTTCCTGGAGAAAAAGATGGTCATAGAGGCGCACTTCTGCCGGTATAGCATGAAGAGCCGAAACCCAGTGAGAAGTACCCTTAACCTTACGACCAGCAGTAGGTCCGCCACTTTTGGAATCAGGGTCATAAGTACAATGCAGTTCAATAATGTTACCCTGTTCATCCTTAACTACTTCTTCACACTTAATAATATAAGCACTCTTCAGGCGTATTTCTCCCCCTGGTACCAGGCGGAAGAATTTCTTCGGAGGATTTTCCATAAAGTCTTCCTGCTCAATATATATTTCCCGGGAAAATGGAATCTTTCTGCTCCCCGCCTCCGGGTCTTCCGGGTTATTCTCAGCCTCCAGCCATTCTACCTGGCCTTCCGGGTAATTATCAATTATCACTTTAAGCGGCTGCAAAACTGCCATAACCCGGGGAGCTTTGAAGTTTAGTTCTTCCCGGATACAATGTTCCAACAAAGCTATATCTACCATACTATCCCGCTTGGCTACTCCAATTCGTTCGCAAAAATCCCGGATAGATGCGGGTGTATATCCGCGCCGGCGCAGTCCCGATATAGTAGGCATACGAGGATCATCCCAACCGCTCACATATCCCTCCTCCACCAGTTGCCGCAGTTTACGCTTGCTCATAACGGTGTGAGTCAGGTTCAAGCGGGCAAACTCAATCTGTTGGGGTCGCCCATATTTAGCACTATCATAATCCACATTGTCGATAAACCACTCATATAAGGGACGGTGGTCAGCAAATTCCAGGGTACATACAGAATGAGTTATAGCCTCCAGAGCATCAGACAAGGGATGCGCATAGTCATACATGGGATAAATACACCATTTATCTACGGTACGATGGTGAGTAGCCCTTAAGATACGATAAATAACCGGGTCACGCATATTAAGATTAGGAGAGGCCATGTTTATTTTAGCCCTTAGTACCCGGGAACCGTCCTCGAATTCTCCCGCCCGCATCCGTTCGAAAAGATCCAAATTTTCCTCCACCGAGCGATTGCGGTACGGGCTTTCTTTACCCGGTTCAGTCAGGGTCCCCCGATAATCCTTAATTTCCTGGGCACTCAGGTCACAGACAAATGCTTTACCGGCCTTGATAAGTTGAACCGCAAAACTATAGAGCAGTTCAAAATAATCAGAAGCATAAAATAAACGGTCTTCCCAGTCAAAACCCAGCCAGCGTACATCAGTCTTAATAGATTCTACATATTCTACTTCTTCCTTGCTGGGATTGGTGTCATCAAAACGGAGGTTGGTTATGCCATTATTGGCTGCTGCCAGCCCGAAATTAAGACAAATCGATTTGGCATGTCCTATATGCAGGTAACCGTTAGGTTCAGGCGGAAAACGGGTATGTACTCTCCCGCCGTTTTTACCGGTACGCAAATCCTCGCTTATAATAGTCTGAATAAAATTTACCGGAGTTTTACTATCTCCAGTTTCCGTATTGTTTAATACTTCCGCTTCAGTCATAATCTATCCTCCTTGAGCCAGAACTGACTGGTCTCATTATATTATCTCCCTTATATAATAAGGTTTAAGCAACAGGCTGTCGATTAGTAGCCAATAATTTTGCTTGTAATTATAACACGGAGTGGAATATTGAAACCAGATGAGGGGTAAAAAACCCTTAGTGGTATAATTGGATAGACCGGCGCATATTACTGATAAATACTAATTAGGGAGGAAGTACCTTGGTACAATCAAATAACCAACAGCGTAAAATATGGCGGTCAATCGTAATACTGACAGTATTAATAGTTATAGTAATCTCTTTTCTTTACCTGCATTATAAACCTTTTCTCAGCCAAAGGAATGAACCTTTTTATGGCCTGCAGGAGGAACCTGTACCAGAGGAACCTTTAAAGGAAGAGGCTAAAGAAACCCCTAAGGTTTCTCCTCAGGATATGGTGAACCTGGCCGAGTTTATCCCTGGGATACAGGTGGATTTAAGGTATGCTACTCCTAATAATTTTACCGGCGCTATAATTTACGATGATGATACCGCTTATCTAAGAAGGGGAACTGCGGAAAAATTAAAGGCTGCTCAGGCGGAATTTGCCAGCCATGGGTATACCATAAAGGTATGGGACGCTTACCGCCCGCCTGCTGCCCAGTTCAAGCTGTGGGAAAAGGTACCCGATGCCCGTTTTGTTATCGATCCATATAAAGGCTATTCCTATCATTCCCGGGGTGTTGCCGTAGATATTACCCTGGTAGATGAAAAGGGACGGGAAATAATTATGCCCACCGGCTTTGATAATTTCACTGCCCGGGCTGACCGGGATTACAGCGATTTAGACCAGGAAGCGGCTGCCAATGCCCGCTTCCTGGAAAAAGCAATGGTGAAACACGGTTTTAAAAGTATTTTTTATGAATGGTGGCACTTTATTGATAGTGATAAAGATAAATATCCTGTTTATGAACCTGATAACTAAAACTCACACGATTTCACGGTTCGGGGGAAGGGGATTACATCGCGGATATTACTTACCCCGGTTAGGTACATAATTAAGCGTTCAAAACCCAGCCCAAATCCGGCATGTTTAACTCCGCCGTATTTTCGCAGCTCTAAGTACCACCACAAATCTTCCTTATGCATTCCCAGTTCGGCCATCCTTTTTTCCAGGATCTCCAGCCTTTCTTCCCTTTGACTGCCACCAATCAGTTCTCCTACTCCCGGAACCAGTAAATCCATAGCAGCTACGGTTTTACCATCATCATTTTGCCGCATGTAAAACGCCTTAATATCCCGGGGATAGTCAATCACAAAGACTGGTCTATTAAAGACCTTCTCGGTTAGATAACGTTCATGTTCAGTCTGCAGGTCACTGCCCCACTCTACCGGGTAATCAAAGTTTTCTCCTGAGCCTTGCAGGATTTCCACTGCCTGGGTATAAGTTACCTGAGCAAATTCCTGATTAACGATGTTTGTAAGCCTCTCCAACAGGCCCTTATCCACAAAATCATTGCAGAATTTTATTTCCTCAGCGGCATTTTCCAGGACATAACCAATCACGAATTTTACCATTGCTTCAGCCAGCTGCATATCATCATTCAAATCAGCAAAAGCTATCTCCGGCTCAATCATCCAGAATTCGGCCGCATGGCGGGCAGTATTGGAATTCTCCGCCCTAAATGTAGGGCCAAAAGTATAGACGTCCTTAAAGGCCAGGGCAAATGCTTCAGCTTCTAGTTGGCCACTTACGGTAAGATTGGTCTTACGGCCAAAAAAGTCTTCCGCAAAATCAACCTCTCCGTTCTCCGTAAGCGGCGGCTTTTTAGCATCTAATGTGGTAACCCGAAACATCTCCCCAGCACCTTCGGCATCACTGGCAGTAATAATGGGAGAATGGACATAAACAAACCCCCGTTCCTGGAAAAACTGATGGATGGCATAGGATGCCAGCGAGCGTACCCGGAAAACGGCGGCGAATAAATTAGTGCGGGGGCGCAGATGAGCCACTTCACGTAAAAACTCCCGGGTATGACGTTTAGGTTGTATAGGATAATCTTCCGGAGAATCCCCGGCCAGGATCACCTCCCGGGCTTTTATTTCAAAAGCCTGTTTGGCCTGTGGGGTCTCCACCAGTATCCCTCTAACCGTCACCGCTGCACCAGTTCTAAACCGGGCTACTTCCTCAAAATTGTCCAGAGACTCTTTTTCATAAACCACTTGCACCGTATTAAAATGAGTGCCATCATTAAGCGCTATAAACCCAAAGGATTTCTGGTCACGATTACTCCTGATCCACCCGCTGATTTCCACTTCCTGATTAGCATATCTGCCGGTATCACTTACCAGTTGCCTTACTATTGTTTTCTCCATGTTAATCCCCCTTTTAATGAGGTATCTATTTTATTATTATGGCAAATATTGCAGTGTATTAAAAACATTACTTATGATACGGTTCCCCCTTTAGTATTTTAAATCCCCGGTAAAGCTGTTCACTAAGAATGAGGACCGCCATCTGGTGGGGGAAGGTCATGGGGGAGAAGGATATGCGGTAATGAGCTCTTTTCCTCACTTCTTCGGATAATCCGTGGGAACCTCCTATAACCAGGTTAACCCGAGATTTACCTGAAATATTCCACTGCTCCAGCAGCTGGGCAAATGCTTCCGAGCTGATGCTATTCCCCTGGATATCCAGGACTACCAGGATGTCATCATCACCAACCAGTTTTAATACCCGCTCACCTTCCCGGCTTAGCACCCGATTAATTTCACTCAGCCCCGCCCGGGGGTTAGTTTTTTCCTCCAGACCATCTACCAGTTCGATACTGGAATAAGGCTGCAGTCTTTTCAGGTATTCTTTTATCCCATTTAAATAAAAAGCTTCTTTAATTTTACCTACCGATATTATACGATACCGCATAGCCCCTCCACCTTATGCAAAATGTATACCATCTTCTCCGGATAGAAGTGTAATTATTCCAGTCTATTCCATTAACAATAAAACGCATTTCCTTCTATTTCTCATAATTCCGGCCATGGTTTGTTTATCCTCCGTATGCTACTATCCATTATTTACCTTATTATATAGTAGCCCCTGCTTATTTATTTGCATATTATACAGCAAATCTATAAAAGGAGGTATGAAAATGCCTGCAAGACCTTTACGTTTTGTGCGCTCCGTTCCCGCCAACGGCTCAACCAATGTATCCCGTGCTATAAAAACTATCACCTTATTTTTTGACAAAAACGTTGTTAACGATGCCGTCTGGGCCAATAATCGCACCAAAATTCGTATGTTTAGAGGTTCTACCCGGGTAGCCATAACGGTCACCAGGATTCGCGATACGGTTGATTTTAGCCAGCGCCGCAAAATTTTTGTCCATCCGGTAAGCCGACTCCGTGCCAATACCAGGTACACCATTGTCATTAGCCCTAATCTGAAATCCAAGGCAGGGGATACCCTGGGCAAAACCGTACGGGTACACTTTACTACCGGCTCAAACGGTATCATTCCAACTGAATAAGACCCAACTTATCTCCGGGGTTGCGTCTTATGGATTACTAGCAAAATACGTGCCAGCATTAAACAGGACACAGTGTTTATGTTCCAGTCTATTCCAGACACAAAACAACTAAATTTGTATCTATAGTTATGCAAATATGTATATTACGTGTCCTTAACTGTACCTCTCTCATAATAGTGCTGACTTATATACCATAACTTACCTGTTTTGTGGGGTAACCGGGTTTTATTTGCCTGCATAGTATACACCAAGTTAAGAAAAGGAGGTATAGAAATGGCGCAACCCGGAGAAAAGCCCCTTAATTTTGTAAGCTCCATTCCTGCCAATGGTGCTACCAACGTTTCTCGTAGTATCGGCACCATCACCCTGGTCTTTGATAAGAATGTGGTAGATGATTCAGTCTGGGAAGATAACAAGACGCAAATAGATTTTTGGGCTGGCAGCACTCGTTTGGAGAAGAGGATAAACTACAATGTAGTTCGATCTACAGCTACTGCTAAACGCCGCAATATTTATATCAAACCTATAGGACTACTGAAGGCCAATACCAAATATACTATCCGCATCGGTCCTAAGCTGACATCAAAAGCCGGCCAGAGCCTGGGTAAGAGTGTTATCATTACATTTACCACAGGAAGGAGAGGGGTAGTTCCAACACCGATTGAAGAATAAGGTTCCTGGTTCCCTTAAAACATCATAGCCGGTCAAAAACAGTCCAGAAGGTTTAGTCCTATCTGGACTGTTACTTATCCAGTTTAATTTTAATGGTTTTAACCTCCATTTGTCCTACCTGAGTGCGGGGCAGTCTTACCAATTGCAGTTTAACTACCTGTCCAATTTTTTTACTAAATATTAAATCCTGCAGCTGGGAGGCGGTTTCTATTTTTACCCCGTCCAGAGAAGATACAATATCATAACGTTTAATACCAGCCTTATCAGCCGGACCACCTGTCGTCGGTTCAATCACTACACCGCTGGAAACCGGTAGATTAAAGTACCTGGCCTCATCCCCACTTATTTCCCCGATTATTTTGATTCCCATTAAGGGGCGTAAAACCCGCCCGTGTTTTTGTATATCCTCTATCACAATTTTCACCTGATTGGAAGGGATGGAAAAACCCATACCCTCAAATCCCTCGGCTGCAATTTTTACCGTATTTATTCCTACCAGTTGACCCTGCAGATTAACCAGAGCACCTCCGCTGTTACCTGGATTAATAGCCGCATCAGTCTGTATAAGTCGGAAAGTAAACCCTTCTTCGGTGGTCAGCAACCGGTTTAATCCACTTACTATACCAGCGGTAACTGAGCGAGCAAACCTTAGTCCCAGGGGGTTACCGATAGCCACTACTTCCTCACCTACTACCAGTTTATCAGAGTCACCAAATTGTACCGGAGTTACCTTCCGTTCCACCTTTATTTTAATCAAGGCCAGGTCAGTACGGGGATCGGTACCAATGATTTTCGCCTCTTTTTCGGTCCCGTCCGCTAGAGTTACTATTAGGCGCTGGGCATTTCTTACTACATGATTGTTACTTACAATATGCCCCTGTTTGTCGATAATAACTCCCGAACCAGTTGTTTCTACCTTGCGCTGGTTAAATACATCACCATCACTACTCAGGTTAGTGATACCTACCACTGATGGGCTAACCTGGGCCGCTACTTTACTTATGGTACCGCTAACGACTATTTGCTCCTGTCCCGCAATAGGCTTGCTGGATGGAGGCTTATGATTAAAAATAGCTACTGCGCTAAGGCCAACGCAAAAGAAAATAAGAAAATATAGTATTCCCCTGACCGCCTGCTTGTTCACAACATTCCTCCTTGAAACCATATGTTTACCTTTAAGGTAAGAAGCAGTAATATTTTCTAACGCATGGTCTTTTATTATACTGTTCAATATCTTCCATATAAAAAAGGACGGATATTTTACCTTACCCATAGCAAGGTAAAATGTCCGTCCTCTAGTTTTTTAGCTACTCTATGACATTAGCACCCAAAGCACATAATTTATTGCTAATATCTTCATATCCGCGGAAAATATAGATGGCATTTTCGATTACAGTCTGGCCCCGGGCTACCAGAGCCGCCAGCACCAGGGCTGCACCGGCCCGCAGGTCAGTTGCCTTTACCCTGGCTCCATAGAGGTTACTAACCCCCTCTACCACCGCGGTATGCCCTTCCACCTTAATATTAGCCCCCATACGTTTTAGTTCATCAACTATTTGAAAACGGTTTTCGAAGACATTCTCCACTATTACGCTGGACCCCTCCCCCAGGGATAACAGGGCCATCATCTGTGACTGCATGTCGGTAGGAAAACCCGGATAAGGCAAGGTTTTAATATCAACCGGCAATATTTTATCGGCAGCCCTTACCAGAATGCCACCATTGGTCTCTCTAACCTCAGCTCCAGTCTCCTGCAATTTGGCTACAATCGGATGCAGATGAGTAGGAATAACGTTTTCCACCATCACTTCGCCCCCGGAAATAGCTGCAGCTACCATATAGGTACCAGCCTCAATCCGATCTGGGATAATAGCATAACGGCAAGCCTTGAGCTCTTTTACTCCCTCAATCTTAATAACATCCGTACCGGCACCCCTGATTCTTCCTCCCATGGAGTTTATAAAATTAGCCAAATCTACTATCTCCGGTTCCTTGGCCGCATTTTCAATTATACTTAGACGCGGAGTTTTAGAAGCCATCATCATAATGTTTTCGGTAGCTCCAACACTGGGAAAATCCAAATAAATACGGGAACCTCCCGGGTTTAATGTGCGGGCAAATATATAACCATGTTCAATATTAACTTCCGCCCCCAGAGCCTGAATACCCTTAATATGCAAATCCATTGGACGGGAGCCTATATCACATCCTCCAGGAAGGGAAACGGTAGCTTCTTGCTGCCGCCCCAGCATGGCTCCCAGAAAAAGATTGGACGCACGTAGTAACTTGGCCAATTCATAGGAGGTATGGCTCTTAATTCCACCTGCCGGTGGGCAAATGGACAAGCTACCATCCTCGTTCCAACGTGTGTCCACATCAATATCATTTAATATTTTTATCATTACTTCTACGTCACGTATTCGGGGTACATTATCTAATATAGTCTCACCATCGGCCATAATACTGGCAGCCATTATAACCAGGCCGGCATTTTTGGCTCCGCTGGCCCGTACCGTCCCATAAAGGGGGTTACCCCCTCTAATTACTAATGTATCTTTCAAGATTTACACCTCTTATTAAGCTTCGTTCGCAATATACTGGTAAAAGTCTACTTCCCACTCAGTATACGATATTGATAAAACTATTTCGACAGCTTGTTCCATACTTTTACCTTGGCCTAGTTGGCGGGTTATACTAAATAAGCTATCTTCACCATAATGTTCAGCTATATACTCCGCCACCTGGAGGGATTCCCAGTAAGCTATAGATTGATCCAGTTGATCAAACTTTTTCCCCAGTTGTTTTAACTGGTAATACTCTACCTTTTTACCTTCATTAAAAGGACTGGAAAACTCGAATCCGGTAATTTTCTTTTCAACATACTGGGCAATAGCTTCGGTCCACCAGCGATTATAATTCCCCCGACTCATTTCGTCAACCATCAAATGGGCAAATTCATGAGCCATAGGCCCTTCCCGGGCAAAGTATACCTGCATATCCTCTTCCCCTAACCATTCTCGGGGTGAAAGAATACGAATGGAACCTGCCCAGTAAACTCCCATAGCATTGGCATCCTTATCCCAGCCAAAACTTTGGGAAAGACTACTACTATCTGGATAAACTACTATAACAGTCCTGCTACCCGGTTTTTGGCCAAACATGGAACTAACTGAATCATAAGCATCTTCGGCTACCCCAGCAATCAGCTTTATATAAGGTTCATCTACTGAAGTATATTTAATGTCATAATGCTCACTCTGGTACTGGTTGAAATTGGCGGTTTTAAGATTTACCTCCTGCCCAACCATGAACCGCATTAAGGACTGGCTGTTTTTATTTATCAGCAAAGTTATTAGTAAAATAAATACCAAAATTAACACAAAGCCCTTGGCTGAAACGGGCGTTTTAATCCCCAACATCTTTATCTCTCCCCTCCGCATCCCATTATACTATGGGCTTAATGGCCGGGGGGAAAGCAAATAGTGGCGCTATTCCTTCAAATACTCAGTAACGGCTATTCCTGCCAGAGCCCCATCACCCACAGCAGTTGCTACCTGCCGTGCCGTTTTTACTCTAATGTCTCCAGCAGCAAAAATACCGGGTACTGATGTAGCCATATTCTTATTGGTCACTATGTAGCCATCTTCGGTTTCCAGCAAACCTTCAATAAAGTCTGCTGCTGCCACCAGTCCGATGCTGACAAACAGTCCCTCCACCTGCAGGCTTTCTTCCTCTCCCGTTTTAACATCCTGCAGGATAAGGTTCTGCATCATGCCTTCACCTTCTATACGTTTAACTACTTTGTTTAATTTCAGTTCAATTTTGTCATTGGCCCGCATTTTATCAACTGCGGTCTGGTTAGCCCGAAAACCCTCCCGGCGATGAATCAGGTAAACCTGGGATGCTATATCAGCCAGGTATAGCGCCTCCTTAACTGCAGAGTCGCCCCCACCTACCACTGCAACCGGATAATCCTGGAAAAAGGCTCCGTCACAGGTTGCGCAGTAGGAAACCCCTCGCCCCAGATATTCTTTTTCCCCTTCTACTTCCAGTTCCCGGCGTCTTGCACCCACAGTAATAATTACCGCACGAGCCAGATATTCACCCTGGTTGGTAATTACCCGTTTGCCACCAGGCGATTCGTCTATGCCGATTACTTCTTCTATTCTTATTTCAGTTCCAAAGCGCTCTGCCTGTTTTAGAAAGTTTTCCATCAAATCACTACCACTAATACCAAAGGGAAAGCCCGGATAATTATCAATCAGGTCGGTTTGCCCAGCATTTCCACCCAGCATGGCTGCTTCCAGCACCAGGGTTTTTAGTTTGGCCCTACCGGTATAAATGGCAGCAGTCAGTCCGGCTGGTCCCCCACCGATAATTATTACATCATACACAGACCTGTCTCCTTTCATGCCAAAAATCATAAAAAAACCCTGACCAGCGGCCAGGGTTTTAGTTAATTAACGTAAGTAATTAAGCGGATTAGTAGGTGAACCACCGACCAGTACCTCAAAATGCAAGTGGGGTCCGGTACTTCGGCCAGTTGAACCTAGTGCAGCAATAGTTTCTCCTTTACCTACCCTCTGACCGGTAGATACATTTATAGAACTGCAATGGGCATATTTTGTAACTATTCCATTATTGTGGTTAACTGTAACCAGTTTACCGTAACTACCCTGATACCCGGCAAAACTAACATAACCCGAATCAACCGCTCTAATGGCTTGACCGGTTTTACCCCCAATATCAATTCCCTTGTGGCCGCTGCCCCTATAATATTGGGTAATAGGGCCATAAGTTGGCCAGTCCAGGGACCCTGATCCTCCCCCACCACGAGAGGCTATTTGGGTTACCCGGGTTCCCTTAACAATAACCTTATCTACCGCTGCTTTTAGAATTTTTTCTTCTAATACATTGGTCTTTTCTATAACACCATTACGTTTACTAGCAGTATAGGCTATGTGCCGCTCCCCATTTTGCCCTTCCTGTTTGATACGGATGGAACTAGGAGAGTTTTTATCAACTATAACCTTAGTTTCATAAGGTATGGTTTCCGTTTTCTCGCCTTTTACTTGAGTAACAACATTTATGTATGGTTTGCTTTTTACCAGAATTAACTCCTGCTCCAGTTGCAGGTTTTCCGTAGTTAGACGGTTAGCCTTTACTATATCATCTACATACATATCGTTACGGCGGGCAATAAGCCATAAATTATCGCCTTCCTGAACGATATATTTCTCCGGATTACTAGTTCCAGTGCAAATAAGATCGTAGGTTTCCTCTATCGGCAACAGTTTTTTAACTGGTATTCTTTTCTCTTCAATCTTTACCTTTTCGGCAAATGATATAGCTACTAACTTTTCGCCTTCATCAAGCTTGCTGTATTCTTTTTTTAACCTGGTAAGCAGACTATTAGCTGCTGCCTTACTTTCAACATAAGCTATAGTTTTACCATCAACTATAATGGCTGCTGCCGGAGCTTTAAACTCCAAAACTGAGGCCAGTTTATTTTCCGCTTCTTTACAGGATATCAAATGGTTTCTACTTACAAAACCTCTTTTACATTCAACCCCGGTTGCCAGTTCCAAATCCTGCTGGCAACGTTTCTCTTCGCTCGCTTCAATTTTATTAAGCACCTTATGTAAATCATCTTTGTGTTTTAGAGCAAATTCCTTATTACCGTTGATATAAACTGCGTAACCAGGTGTCCTTACCCCAAATAAACAAACCAAACTTAAAAGCAAGACCGCAACTACAACCATCGCTGGCAAACGAGTTCTGTTCTTTCCAAAATAATTCAACATTATCCTTCTCCATGTTCTATTTTTTCTTGTGCCTTTCTATTTTTCTATTTGTTATTAGTAAATTCCTCCTTAGTTGCCGATATTTTTTTGATATTCTTGTCCATTTTTCTGTATTTGTCGATAAATAGCCCCTTCAATTCGCTTCTTGTGCAGGGTGCAGGAAATTTCTGCCGGGATAGCAATATCACCATTACTAAAATAATTATTAGCATGGCAGCCCCCACCACAAAAATTTCTGACCCAGCATTGTTTACATTGTTCCTTACTCTCCAGATGGTTGCCCTGGAACCTGGTCCTTATATCACTGTCCAGTGAACCCTCGGCAACATTCCCCATATTAAACTCCCTTTTGCCAATAAATTGGTGACAGGGATAAATGTCACCCTCCGGAGTAATGGCCAGGTAATCCACCCCGGCACCACAACCGCTATGGCGTTTAGCCAGACAGGGTCCTTTTTGCAAATCCAGGTTGTAATGGAAGAAGTGAATATCCTTACCCGCGCGGTCATAATCAACCAGAGTGTTGGTAAGTTTTTTATACTCTTGCAGTACCTGAGGCAGGTCTTCCTTTTGCAGGCAATAATTATTGTCAGTACCAATAGCAGGCTCTAATGAAAGGCAGTCAAAACCCAGGTCCACAACATGACACAGGTCATTGACAAAATCCAGGTTATGACGGCTAAATGTGCCTCTGATGTAATAGCTCACCGGATGGTTAGCTACCATTTGGCGAATGCGGGGCAGCACCAGTTCGTAACTTCCACTACCGTTATTTAGTATGCGGTGGCGGTCATTAGTTTCCGGTCTACCATCCAGGCTTAGAATAATAGCTATATCATGGTCAATGATAAAGTCTATAGTCGGCTGGTCTAGTAACAGAGCATTGGTGGTTAAAGTATAGTTAAAATGTTTACCATTTTCCTCTTCCAACTTACGGCCATACAGGACCAATTCCTTAACTACCTCGAAGTTTAACAGGGGTTCACCGCCGAAGAAGTCAACCTCCAGGTTTTTTACCCCGTTACTGTTGGCAATCAGAAAATCAAAGGCTTTCTTGCCTACTTCCAAACTCATCAGAGCAGGTTTCATGCCAAAATCGCCTTGACTGGCAAAACAATAGCCACATTTCATGTTACAGGCATGGGCTACATTCAGGCAAAGGGCCTTTATCGGCAAAATCGAAAGGTCCAGGGTCAAATCTTCTTCCGGGGTAAATATTTCCCCGTCCTCATAAGCTGCCAGTATTTCAGTGGCAACTTCCATTACCTCTGAGGAGGGATAACGCAGACTACATTCTTCTACCGCCAGGTAAAAATCCCCCTGGTTCTTCATCAGGCAGGTGACAAAATCATTAGCCAGATTATCCAGAACATGAATCGCCCCACTGTTTACGTCCAGGAGTATGTTTAATTCATTCCAGCGATAAAGGTGGATGTTGGCATCAAAATTATAACTTACCAGGTGATACACGTTTTTTCCCCTCCCCCTCCAGGTATCAGCGTACCTATTATATTAGCGTACCTGTTATATCAGCGTACCTGTTATATCAGCGCATAAAAAAAGGGGCACTGCCCCCTGTATTAATGCCGTTTACTGCTTACGGCAGATCTGGTTGCCTACGGTGCAGGAAGTCTTGCAGGCTGACTGGCAAGAAGTAGCACATTCGCGGCAATTAATTTCCCCATCTCTTTTAAGATTAGGCTTCACTACATTAATAATATGTTTTTTCAATTCTCCAACCTCCCGTTGAAAATTGGTCTTAATACGTGAGTCCTTTTCAGGAACACTGCTGTGAACTGTCTCTCACAATATATGGAGCCCCCTACGGGGACACAGATGTAGGCTGCGCCTACAATTAATGGAGCGGGAAAAGGGGTTCGAACCCTCGACACCCGGCTTGGGAAGCCGGTGCTCTACCACTGAGCTACTCCCGCACCAAAGTTATTTTATAACAGATACCGGCAGGCGTCAACCCGCCCCCGATGGGACCGGTATACCAAATAAAGATAAATGGCGGAGTCGACGGGATTTGAACCCGCGATCTCCGGCTTGACAGGCCGACATGCTAAACCGCTGCACCACGGCTCCGCAATGATAATCTATAAATATTCTAACTGCTGCAGCTCTATTCTTCAATACCTGACTCACGGGTGAGTATCGGGTCGATTTCAATGCCTGAATGCTGTAATTTAGAATGGCATGCTTCCGGCATTTGGGCTGAACAGTACATTTAAAAAGGACCTGGGGGTGTAGGACAATGCATATTTTCCCCTCCTATAACCCGAATTCCCATACCATGGTCATAGTTGTCAACTATATTTTATTCAAGAAAGGGAGACAAAAATGTCCCTGTTTCCTTTTAAGAATTAGTTCTTGGTCGTTAGTTTATGAAGCTTTATAGCATAGCACAAATATCGAGGTTATTTGTTCACTGTTTGGCAAATAATAAATTAGGTTGGAGGAGTGTGTTTGTCTATCAATGTTAGGAGTTGAGCAAAATGGATAAGAGAGAATTTGACACAATAATGGAGCAGGCTATTGAGGCTGAAGTGGAATCTTATGAATTCTATCGTGATGTTGCCAACAAAGCCACCAACCCTGCAGTAAAACAGCTTTTCACCGAATTTGCCCGGGAAGAACATGGACATAAAGAACAGTTAGAGGAGATAAAAGCAAAGGGAATCCAGGACTTCGACTTTGAGGGAGCTACCGATTACAAAGTCTCTGAGAAGGTTGATTTGCCGCTGTTGTCAGCAGATATGAAACCGGTTGATGCCATAGCCCTGGCTATGAAAAAGGAAGAAGCGGCCGTAAAAGCTTACTCCCACCTGGCCTCTTCTGTAAATAACCCGGCTTTACAAAGAATCTATACCGAACTGGCGCAGATGGAGAAAGAGCATAAGGCCCGCATGGAAGACCTGTATACCAATATGGCCTTTGGTGAAGTGTGGTAATCTAACAATAACCGTATATTAGAACAAGCGGGGCTTAAAGCCCCGCTGTTTTTTACCGACTTTGACAGTTAGGGTTAAAGAAACGCTAAATCAAGGCAAAATTGTTTTTAAAAAAGTAAAAGTTGTCCCCACAAAGGTTTTTGACTAATCCTATCCCAGGTAGAAATCCACTAACCGGTTATCTGCCAACACCAGGACCCTGCAGGAGGCTGCGGCCTCCGGATTCGGGGAGAACCTGGATCTGGGTGCTGATGCGCTCTTTGAGGGCGGGGACATGAGAAATGAGGCCAATCAGTTTGCCCTCCTGTTGTAGCTGGGCCAGGGTGTTCAGAGCCGTATCGAGAACGTCATCATCCAGGGCACCGAAGCCTTCATCTAAAAATAGGCAGTCTACGCTTACTTTGCGGCTGGCCATAGCAGATAATCCCAGGGCCAGAGCCAGGCTTACTATGAAGCTCTCGCCCCCGGAGAGGTTGGCGGTAGAGCGGGTTTCTCCGGCCTGGTAATTATCAATGACGTTTAACTCTAAAACCTGGTTCGGATTGCGCTGTAGTACATAGCGGTCACTCATTTTTTGCAACTGGCGATTAGCGTGTTTTATCATAATGTCAAAGCTTAAACCCTGGGCAAAATTGCGGTATTTCTTACCGTCAGCGGAACCAATCAGATTATGCAAGATCTGCCAGCGTCCCAACTCCTGTTTTTGTTTTTCAATCTCTTGCATTTGCACCTGCAGCTTGTGGGCAGTTTCCTGACTTTCACGCAGGGTCCTTTTATCGGCTCCAATTTCCTGCTGGATTATTTTTAACTCCTGCTCCCCGGTCTGCAGTTTTTCCTCCAGCACTTCGTGAGATTCATCAGTTACCTTTTTATCCTTTTCCCCCTGCAGGTTTTTCCTACTGTTACTCAGGCTGGCCTGCAGTTTTGTCCCTTCCGTTTTCAGCTCTTCTTCTGCTTCGGCCAGGGACTGCTGTTCCTCCCCTGGTAAACGGGCCTGCAGGTAATCTTCTTCCCGTTCAAAATCAGTCTGACGCAACTGACGGGCAAAACTATCCTCCATCTTCTGTACTTGAGGCGCCCGGTTTTGAATAGTGCTGGTCAGAGTTTTTTCCCTTTCCACCAATACTTCCTCGCGCCTTTGCAACATTTCGGTTGCTTCCCCGGCCTTCTCCGCCGCCTTCTCGCCGACACTTATTTTCTCATCCAGGCGTTTTTCTTCCTCATCCGGATCACGCTTACCGTAGAAAGCCAGCCGTTCCTGTTGCCGCTGCCCGTATTCTTCCTTCTGCGTCCCCAGCTTCTCCCGTTCACTATCCAACGCGTTTTTCCCGGTTTGTAACCAGGTTTCCAGTTTGCCCTGTTCACT
>JAAYCQ010000021.1 GCA_012729715.1 Syntrophomonadaceae bacterium | reverse complement strand
GAAAGAAAGGGGGTTAACCTGCTCATTTTTAGATAAATCCAGTAACCTTGTTGATGTTAAAGGCAGTATTAACCAAAATTTAACTGGTTAGTATGCTCTGCTACTATATTGTAGTTTCAAAGAACCCGACTTTTGCTATTATGCAAAAGTCTCATATATATAAGTTAGTTTTAAACGGTTAATCGTTTTTCACTTCATAAAACTAAAGCGGGGTCTTTGATTATATCCGTAATTTTTTTAGCATTTTTTTACCGTTACCATTAGCAATGCTTCTTGCAATTTTAACAATAAGAGGATAATCATCTGACCCTAACGAATTATTATGGAAACAAACGTATAATAATTGGAGGCAAATATTCTTGATCGAAAAGAATTTTAATATATCCTTTGTGGCTAATTTAGCTTTGCGGGAGAAACAGATACAGCAAAATTACCGACCTGTAATAGCAGTTCATAAATGGTTTGCTCGGCGTCCGGGAAGTCTGTTCCGGGGTCTTTTATTATCTGAATTTGGAACGGGAGATATAGAGGATATTTATTACCAGAGTAACAGCCTGACCGGAATAACCGTAGCTGATCCCTTTATGGGCGGAGGAACTCCGGTACTTGAGGCAAACCGTCTAGGCTGCAATGTTATTGGCTGTGATATTAATCCTATGGCCCACTGGATTGTTGAACGAGAAATTGCCCATTTGAATATCAAGGACTATAGACTTGCCGCTGCAAACATGATGGATAATCTGCGTCGCCAGGTGGGCACTTACTATGTGACGAACTGTTCTGTCTGCGGTAATAAAAATGTTCCGGTAAAGTATTTTCTCTGGGTTAAAACTTTACAATGCGAGCAATGCGGTAATTACTTCGACTTGTTCCCGGGTTACACGCTGTCAACTAATAAGCGTCATCCTCGTTATGTGCTTATCTGCAGTAACTGTGGTGAGTTAAACGAGGTGGAAAACCACCGACATCCGGGCAAATGCCAATCATGCCATCTTCCGTTGAAGGTAGCAGGACCAGCGCGAAACAATCGTTGTATATGTCCACACTGTAGCATGGTCAACCGCTATCTACGTCCAACTCAGGGTCCACCTGCTCATCGTATGGTAGCTCTTGAATACTACTGTCCCAACTGTAAACAAAAGCATCTGGGACGTTTTTTTAAAAAACCGGATAAACAAGACTTGTTACGCTATGAGCAAGCCAGTAAGCAATTGGCAGAAATCAAACCTACCTTTATTCCTTCAGGGGATATTCCGCTTGGAGATGAGACGACCCGGCTACATCGCTGGGGATATCGAAAATATAGTGAGTTATTTAACCCACGCCAGTTATTAGGTTTAGAATTAAGCTGCAAGCTCATAGCTGATTTACCAGATAGCGAGGTCAAGGCAGCTCTGGCTACTAATCTTTCCGATCTCTTGCGCTACCAAAATATGCTTTGCCGCTATGATACTCGTGCACTGAAATCATTAGACATTTTTTCAGTGCATGGTTTTCCGGTAGGACTGGTACAATGCGAATCGAACTTGCTCGGTATTAGAAACGAAAGACGGGGAAGTAATATTGGTAGTGGTGGTTGGAGCAACATTATCGAAAAATATACCCGGGCCAAGGAATTCTGCCAGAATCCTTTCGAAATAAAACATACAAATAGTAAAAAGCTGCAGGTGCCTATTATTGGAGAATGGATTGGCAATAGTACACAGGATCAAGTCGGGGGTAATAATAAAACAGTTCAATTACATTGTTGTAGTTCTACGGACCTGAAACTCGCACCTGGCTCGTTGGATGCGGTTTTTACTGATCCGCCCTACTTTGGTAATGTACAATATGCCGAGTTAATGGATTTCTGTTATGTATGGCTGAGAAACCTGGTCGGTACTAGCGTTCCCGGTTTTTATCGTTCCTCTACGCGAGACAAGGAGGAACTAACGGGTAACAATACCATGGAACGGGGCCTGGTTCATTTCCAGGAAGGAATGACCCAGGTATTTTGCAATATGGCACAGGCCTTAAAGCCGGGGTCGCCTTTTGTTTTCACTTACCACCATAATGATATTAATGCCTATCTCCCGGTGGCTGTAGCTCTGCTGGATGCAGGTTTGGTTTGCTCCGCTTCCCTACCCTGCCCAGGGGAGATGGGGGCTTCTATTCATATAAATGGAACCGGTTCCTCAATTATTGATACAGTTTTCGTATGCCGTTCCACGGGTGTGGTTTCACGACGAAGTATCGCGTCAACAGCTGAAGGAATTGCCGCTCTGGTTCGCCAGGATTTGAGCCATTTGGAAGCCGGTGGAGTAAAGCACACTGAGGGAGATATGCGCTGTATAACTTACGGGCACCTGGTTCGTTTGGCAATCTGGCATCTAAATAAAAAGTGGATAGCAAATGAGGATTCTACCACTAAAATGTCGATTGTAGCTAACCAGATTCAACTTATGGGAGGCTGGTCAGGGGTTAGGGAATATCTTCTGGACAATGTTCAGGTACCCAAAAAGCAAAACTGGGTAGCCCTTGAAGCATGGGAAAATTATGGGGGGGAAGATTATGAAATTTCCTTTTGAAGTTGGTTTTGAAGAAATGATACAGGATATCGAACCGTACGTATCGGCAGTTTTTTCATCCTTGGAATCAGATTTTCTATCTATGCCGCGAGGTAAGGGGTTTATTGATTTTCCTGTGTTCGAGCAAGGTTACGAAGCGCTGAAATTGGCAACAGAAGGCTTTCAAGACATGAATCCGGATAAAGTTATGGAAACGGTAAAAGAAGTCCCACTGGCATTGATTGTATTACGTAGTATCCTAGGGTTTACTCCACCTGAATGGGCCTATATCGCCAGTCAAAGAAAGGGAATCGAAGTTAGCCAGAGCTTTACCCGAACCCTGGATAGAAATATTCGACTAGAACCATTTAAAGCCTTACCTAAAAGTGATCTGACCACTCAGCGAGTGAGAGCTCTGGTGGAGGTGGCCTGTCAGCTCATAACTTCACCCTCGATTCCTGAGGAAAACAAAATACACCGGCTGAACAAGGCCGATACCCAGCAGGGGTTGATGGGACTAAAAAACCTGGCCCTTATGGGGGTTCCATATTCGATGTTACTATACGAACGTTTTCTGGGGAGGCCCTTTGCCGGCCACAGGGACTCAGTCTCTGATTTGATAGGAGATAGCCTGGAAGCAGCTATCGAAGAACAGCTTGCTAACTCGGGTATAAGTTATCGTAAAACAAAGCGAGCGGAAAAAATTCCTGGTTTTGACCAAACACCTGATTTTATTATTCCCAGTGAGTTTAATCCCCAGGTGGTGATTGAAGCCAAAATAACTGAAGATGATGGAACCGCCCGAGACAAAGTGACTCGTATCCAACATCTGGCCGAGCTGAATGCATCTTTTGTCGCTGACGGTAAAAGCAGTTTTGAAGTAATTGCTTGTATTGGAGGACGCGGATTTGGGGTACGTCGGGAGGATATGAGAAAGCTACTGCTAGCTACCCGGGGTAAAGTCTTTACCTCCTCGACCCTGACTCAAATGGTTGAATGCAGTAGATTAAATGAATTCAAAACCATCAAATAGACTCTGTATTGGCTATGGTTACTATGCGCTTGCATCTTAACTATCTACATTCCCCCACCAGCTAACTCAGTCCGTTTTCTGCCAGGTGGCCTGGCGGGTCATTTCTCCCCAGCGGGGTGGGCCTCCGCGTATCCATTTTAACAGACCCTGCAATCGCCACAGGGCAATAAGCTGGCGGTAGCCCAGGTTTTCAGCTAAGGCGGCGAAAAATAAGGAGATCATATGCCTGGGACTGGAATATATGTGAAAGGATATCTGCTCCAATAAAAGAGCGGTGACCGATACCAGCATACCCAGACCTATAGCCAGCAGGAAAAATACGGCCAGTACCTGTATAGATACTATTCCAAAAGCAAAACCCAGTACTACGAAGATATATCCTGCCACCTCCACCACCGGCCCAAATAATTCGAAAATTAGCATGTAGGGAAAGGCTATCCAACCTACCAGACCTCCACGGTGATTAAAGAGCAAGGACAGGTTCTGGGATAAACTTTCGGCCAGCCCTACCTGCCAGCGGGTTCGCTGCCTTTTTAGTGATTTCAGGTCAGCCGGAGCTTCGGTCCAGCAAATGGGGTCAGGAACAAAGCTTATCCGGTATTTTTTCCCTTGTTCCCTTAAAGTACGGTGTAAACGTACCACCAGTTCCATATCTTCACCTACGGTATTAGTATTATAGCCACCTGCCTGCACTACCATCTCTTTGCGAAAAACCCCAAATGCCCCGGATATTATAAGCATAGCATTTAACGGGGACCAGCCCAGGCGGCCAAAAAGGAAAGCTCGCAAGTACTCAATTATCTGCATGCGCACCAGGAGATTTCCCGGTAAGCCTGCCTGAAGTAAAAAGCCGTCCCGTACTTCACTACCGTTTACTATCCGTATGGTCCCCCCGGCAGCTACGGTACGCGGGTCTTCCAAAAATGGCTGCATCACTCGTTTCAGGCTATCCCGCTGCAGGATGGAATCGGCATCCACGGAACAGAATAAGGGGTAACGGGTAGCATTGATGCCTGCATTTAAGGCATCAGCTTTACCCCCGTTTTCTTTATCGATAACTCTGAGGTTAGGATACAAGTTTGATTTATAAAAGCCTCGCACCGGTTTAACCGGCAACCGGATTTGGTAAGCCACAGGAATGGGAACCAGTTGGAAGCGGTCTATAAGCAATTGCAAGGTCTCATCCCTGGAACCGTCGTTGATTATGATAACTTCAAATTCGGAATAGGCCAGTTGCAATAAAGAAAGTACACTGCTTTCAATGGTAGCAGCTTCATTGTAGGCCGGTACCAGTATGCTTACCGGCGGTTCAAAATCGGAAAAGGAATCCAGGAAAACATCCAGCCGACGGGTTGCCATATGACCTATAATACTAAAAATAGAAATAATATTGAGCAGCATATATGATAGGCTTATACCCAGCATGTAAATAAGAAAAAACCACTGTAAATAAATAATCCACCTGCTCACCGGGAATCACCTATCCCTTCCTCCCCGATTACCTGGGCCATGATATCCCGAGCATAACGGTCGCTCTGGCCTTCTTTAATATTCTCCAGCTTTTTTGGGTCCATGAAAGGCAGGCCTACCAGAGCCTGGGCACTCCGGTAGCGAACCCACCAGTTGCTATCAGATAACATCCTGCTCAGGTGGTCCACGTCACCGGTCCCAGCCAGTCGCCCCAGGGCATTAACCGCCTGAACCCTTACCGCCCAGCCTGGATGATCGAGCAGGTTAATAACCACATCCTTACTTTTATGGTCTTCCAGGTATCTTACCGCTATAAGACAGGCAGCGATAACCTCGCTATTATCACGGTTGGCTAAGAGCTCCCTGACCAGGAGCACCGCCGCATGAGGCTCGATGAAAGGAATATAACGCAATAAACGGGGAATGTCGGCTTCCTCAGCCTTACGGATAGCATCAACCAGAGGTTCGCTTACTATGCTGGAGCCCATCTCGCCCAGTATAGCAGCTACCCTGGTCTGGGGCCACTCATGGCGTTCTACAAAAAGGGGAATCAAAATTGGCGCTGCCCTTAAGGGATCAATTTTTGCCAGTGCACCGGCTGCTATCTGTGCACATAGGCCAGATTCTCTTTCCGCCATAGTTTGCAATAAATGCCAGCGGGTATAATCTTTCAGGTTACCCAGGGTAAGGGCTGCCAGGGCCTTCCCGGTTTCATCCCGCCTTTTCATCATCCGTGCTGCTACCTGGTTCATACCCAGATCAGTAGCCATTTGTAACAGTCCCCATCTGGACTCAACTCGCAGGTTTTGCTGAAAACGGTTCCAAACAAGCAAAAAACTTATATAATCCCGGCGCCGTAGAGACGGCAGTGGGGGCATTTGTTCACTCCCCAGACTGGCCTCGGCCAGCAAAGGTTCCCATTCAGCATAGAAGCGTTCCTGTCTTTTTTTCCTGTTGTTCTGTATCCAACTCATAAACAACAGGGAAATAAGTATTAATACTGTAGTAATAGCCAGTCCGGCAGCTATTCCAACCACAACCTGCAATGCTTCAATTTTCAGCATCTCAAGTTTCCTTTCCAAAGGAAATCTTATTTCCCGGGCTAGTACCATAAAATCTTTCTATATTTACATTTACCCGCGCCACCAGTTCCCGGGGATTGAAGGGCTTGGTCACATAATCGTTGGCTCCTGCTTTTAACAGGTTAACTACTTCATTTTCAGAAGCATTGGCTGAAAGCATAATTACAGGAACTCTCTCCCACTCAGGATGGCTGCGAATCTTCTTTATTACCTGCAAACCATCGATATAGGGCATCATTAAATCAAGAATAATTATATCAGGTGCTGGGGCTTGCTCCATCATTTGGAGTACTTCACGTCCATTGGTAGCCTCTATTACCTCATAGCCTTCTCGCTGGAGCATTAGCTTTACTACCGCCCGGATAGTATCATCATCATCGGTTACTAAAACCCGTGGTACAGCGTGAGATTTTTCTACGGTTGGAGTGGATTCAATTATATCCCCAGGGCTGGGAATGACCTGCACGTCCAGTGTTTTTGTCTTCTCCTCAGTGTCCTCATCATCGTCTGCAGCAGCACAAATAAGTTCACCGCTCCCCTTCTCTGCTAAATCCGTTGATAGTGGTTCATCGTCAGATATGTAATACTCCAATACTGAATCCAGGGAAGAAGCTATTTGCTCCATTTTCTGATTGCGTAAGCGGGCTCCATTGCACAGGGATCGTAATTCTGTCACTATTTCTTCCAACTGGTCCCCCTGCTCCCGGGCACAAATACTTTCTAAATCCCATACAATTTTTTCTATTCCCTGTACAAGTTCATGATTATGGCGCAGGCAGCCGGCCATTTCCTGTTTTAAATCCAGCAACTGCCGCGTCTTTTCTTTTTCCATACTTGTTAATAAATCATCAACCTGGCCCCGATGATAACCCCTAAACTGTTTTTTAAAAATTTTAACTCCCCCTCCCTCCACTGCCCCATTAAAAGAAATCCCAATTTACTGCAATTTCAGACTGGTCAGTGACTATCCAATGCACCGGAATATCTCCTGAGTGAGGATAAACATTTTCTACTACTTGAAATTCATAGCAAATCCCACATTTGAAGCATTGTTGGTTTAAACGAGGCAGGAAACGGTCATAATAGCCTTTGCCATAACCTAAGCGGTAACCATTAGCATCAAACACCAGGCCGGGGACTATTACAACATCGATTTTATCAACTGCAAAGGGTTCTCCCAGCGGTTCCTGGATACCGAAAGAACCACGTCCCATATCTTCCCCAGGCCTGAATTCAACTGTCTGCAAATTATCACCCTCTACTCTTGGAAGCAGGATAGTACGCCCCTGTCTCTGTAGCTTCTGGAGTAAAGGACCCAGGATAACCTCATTTCTAATACTGCTAAAACCCATTATTACCTTTGCCTGCTGCAGCGGTTGCAGTTCTTCCAGACGGCGGCATACCTGCCCGCTTAATGTATCTACTTCCGGACGGGACAGTTTATTCCGTCTCGCCATCATTTGCCGGCGCAGATTATCCCGCAGGACTATAGGGGAATCTATTTTAATCCCACTCTGATTCTCATCGTTCTTCATCGGCTATGACCTCCCGGTGATGCGACTTCCGCCAGTAATATGCCAGCAACCCTAAGAGCAGTAAACCCAGGGTATAAACCTGGCCTAATGACAAAGGCCCTACGAATATTTCGCTATAACGGAAAAACTCCACAATAAAACGATAAATGGCATAGCCAATTATATAGAGTAGAAATACCTGACCGGAAAATTTACGTTTCGGGTAAAATCTTATCAGAATTATAAATAGGATTATATTTAAACCTGCACTATACAACTGGGTAGGATGGCGGGGAAAAGCATCTACGAAGGGAAAAACAACTCCACAGGCTGAATCGGTAATATTTCCGTAGCAGCAGCCATTTAAAAAACACCCTATCCGCACCAGGGCATAGCCCAGGGCCAGATAGGGGGCAAACATATCAGCTACTTCCCAGAAGGATAATTTTTTAAGACGCAGGTAGATAACAAAAGGAATTAATCCCCCTATCAGACCACCATACCAGGCCAGACCTTTAATGCCTCCATCCTGTAGGCTGAATATGATTAAAGGATGAGCCACAAAGGCTGCCCACTCATAGGTAAAAACATAGGCCAGGCGAGCTCCTACTATACCGCATATTACACAAAGTATGACTAAATCCAGGACCATATCCCGCTGATAACCTTCCTGGTCAAATAGCTTGCTGATTCCTATAATGGCTATAATTACTGCTATAGCCAACATAAATCCCCATGAAAATATACTAATTTTACCAATTTGAATTATAACCGGTTGCATCTACGCCACTCCTGACTTCTCATGTTATCCACAGGAAACATTGTTCAATATTAAGGCAACGACATTTTACCCTAGGACCTAATAAGTATTATAAATGTTTCAAAGATACGGATAGATTAATTATCAACAGACTTATACACATTATCCACAGCTACTTTTCACAAGGACAATAGACCAGGATAAGCATTAACATTAAGGGGGGCAAAATCCCCTCTAATATAGCTAATATAGGCATTACCAGCAATCATTGCGGCATTGTCGGTACATAATGATAAAGAGGGATAGTATACTGCTAGTCCTAGTTCTTGACCTCGATTTTTCATCAGATTTCGCAGTTCCTGATTTGCAGCTACACCTCCAGCCATCAAAACGGAACGGACTTTATGTTTCGCCGCTGCCTGAATAGTCTTTTCCACCAGAACCTCTACCAGTGCAGCCTGAAATTCTGCTGCCAAATCATTAACATCAGCCATTCCTTTACGCTTTAGTTTATTCCACTCGTTCATACTGGCTGTTTTTAAACCACTGAAACTAAATTCAAAATCATTACGGTCCAAGTATACCCGGGGAAGAACCACCTTACCAGACTTTCCTTTTTCCGCTGCCTTTTGTATAGCCGGTCCTCCCGGGTAACCAAGTCCCAGAAAACGGGCAACTTTATCAAAGGCCTCGCCGGCAGCATCATCGCGGGTCTGGCCAATAAGTTCGTATTCACCGATAGATGACATATACAGGAGGCTGGTATGACCTCCCGAAACTACCAGGCAGATAGCAGGAAGCTCAATGTCCGAATGGTCCAGGCAATTGGCATATATATGCCCTTCCAGGTGGTTTACCGCCAATAACGGGCGCTGCAAGGCATAGGCAAAAGACTTGGCAAAAGACAATCCTACCAGTAAGGCGCCAATCAGTCCGGGCCGATTGGTAACAGCTACTGCATCTATATCACTGTAGGTCAGTCCCGCTTCTCGAAAGGCCGCGTCAACTACCACTGCAATGTTTTCTATATGTTTGCGCGAGGCTACTTCCGGCACTACCCCGCCAAATTGGGAATGAATATTTATCTGCGAATTAATTATATTAGATAGTATTTCCCTCCCGTTTTTAACTACAGCCGCAGCAGTTTCGTCACAGGAGGTCTCTATTCCTAAAATTAAAATATCCTTCAAGTTATCTCACCTACTTAATAGTAGTCCCTATTCTAGTCATTTCCATGACGGAACGGCACAGGGGCCGTTCCCTACACATGACTGTTCTACGGTTTCGCCTTATGGGTATCACAAATGCCTTTACATGCTCTTCCTATACGGGTGCACGTAATCTGTAGGGGCAAACCCATGTGTTCGCCCGGAATAGGCAACTCAATATGCAACGGAAATTACCCTGCGGGGGTCAGTGATCGACCGGGCAGACACATGGGTCTGCCCCCACACCCTTACCCCTAACTCCTTACGCCTTACTCCTACTAAAACAGCAGTTTCGTCATTATGATAGCATCTTCGCCGTTATCGGAATAATAGGCGTGGCGCAGGCCGGTGGGGAAATAGCCCAGCTTACGGTACATGGCCAGAGCTGCTTCATTGCTGGGGCGAACCTCCAGCAATATCCGTTGGGCTTTTTTGTCCCGAGCCACCTGTTCCAGTTGTTCCATCAGAGCAGTCCCCATACCAGATAGGCGAAAATCCGGGTCTATCGCCACATTAGTAATATGAGCATCTTCAAAAACTACCCATATACCCCCGTACCCTGCTATTTCTCCTTCATAGTCACATACCAGATAGGTAGCAAAATTATTTTTCAACTCACCCAGGTATGACTCCCGCGACCAGGGCAGGGTAAAACATTTTGGCTCAATCTGCATAATTTCATCTATATCCTGCACAGTCATCTTCCTCAGGATAAAGCCAGGGTTAAGCACTATAATTCTCCTCTTCCCAAACGGTATTCTGCTTCTGACAGTCTAATATAAACTGGTCGAAGTTTAAAAATATCCTCAAACTCTCCTTTGCGGGCTTTTTCAAGCCCCAGACTACCCAGTGCTGCCGCCCGGGGCAGCATCAGATGAGGGGCTGGGATTTGCAGGCTGTTACCCAGTTCTGCCTGAAAAAATTCGACATAGGGATAATAGCCATCTCCCAGCAGTATAATACGGTCTTTATTATGCTTCGCAGCTATATCTCGGGCTTGGGTTGTGAATTCTGCCGGGGAACAGGCCAGGTTTTCACTCAATGCCCTGGGAAATGTACCAGTAACATCATAAAAACCACAGTAGACTTCCTGCTTGCGGGCATCCAGCAGCGGACAAATCAGGGCATTGCTGCCACAGAGGTTGTGGGCCAGGGTATCCAAAGTAGACACAGCAACAACCGGCTTGCCGGTAGCCATGCTTAGTCCCTTTACTGCAGCCAGTCCAATCCTCAGGCCGGTAAAAGACCCCGGGCCGGTAGTTACAGCAAAAGCATCCATCTGCCCGACCGTACACTCACACTCTTTTAAGACCCGGTCCACCATCAGCATCAAGGTTTCGGAATGGGTCTTTTTGTAGTTGGAAAACTCCTCTTTGATGAGTTTCTCTTCATTTAGCAAAGCCACGCCGGCAACGGGTGTGGCACTATCTATCGCCAGTATTAGCATATACCTCTTAGTTCCTCCACTTTGGCCTGGTAACGCTGACCCCTTGCACTTACCGTAACCAGACGTTCTCTCTCGTAGTCTTCCTCTACTAATTCGATGTTAACCAGCAGTGCTTCCGGGGGAAGCAGGTTATCTGCTACCTGGGGCCATTCAATCAGGCTTAACCCGTCTTTCTCCAGGTATTCCTCCAGCCCCAGATCAGCCAGGTCATTTCCCTGCAAACGGTAAAAGTCAAAATGAAATATCTTAATATCTGCCGCATAAATATTCATTAAGGTAAATGTAGGGCTGGTAACCCGCCCGGTATAACCAAGGCCCCGGGCAATACCTCGAACCAGTGTAGTTTTTCCCGCTCCTAATTCACCAATCAAGTATACTACATCATTTTTCTCCAGTACACGGGCCAACAACCCCCCCAGAGATATCATTTCTTCTTCGCTATATACTGTTATTAGCAAATATCTTTCCACCTCTAAATTTTAATAACTACATACCTTGGTTAGTGCTAGGCCGGGCAGACACATGGGTCTGCCCCTACGCCCCCCTTGGCACTGAGCCCCATCTTCTGGTCCAGGTTAATCGTAATTAGTTTCTGCTGAGTGCCGAGGCACACCCAATCCCGTATGAAAACAACGGCTGGGTTGTGTTAGGTGTTAATAAAGAGAAATGCGTAGCATTTCTACGTTAATTCAAAATTAAAAATTAAAAATTCATAATTAACCCCGCATTTTGGGTCACCACTCTACTTTTCAATATCTACGGCTTCTGCTATCTCCACCTTACTTGCCTTCTCGATAGTATTCATCGCGAATCTGTTTAAAATCCTCCCAGGTCGGTCGTTTATAGGACGGATTACGCAGCAGGGCAGCCGGATGAAACACTGCCATCATCTTAATCCCCTGACGGTTAAACCATTTACCCCGGGTTATAGTAATTCGTGCTCGGGGGTCTATAATTACCTGGGTTGCCAGTGAGCCCATACATACTAATATCTGAGGTTTGATTATTCTAATCTGCGCCTCCAGATAGTTTTTACAAACTCTAACTTCATCGGGATGGGGCAATCGATTACCCGGAGGTCGACATTTTACCACATTGCCAATAAAAACTTCCTGCCGGGGCAGCCCTGCAGCCTGTAAGATTTTATCCAGTAATTGCCCCGCCTTTCCTACAAATGGCCTTCCCTGCAGGTCTTCATCCATACCCGGGCCTTCACCTACCAGCATTAAACGGGCATCGTTCTTGCCTTCACCAAAAACCACCTGCTGGCAGCCTTCCCGCAGACGGCATTGCCGGCAGCTTTTAGCCCTCTGTTCTAATTCGCCCAGGGACTTTAGCTCAAGATAAGCCTCCTCCGGCTTTATACCGGGAATAAAGGGTATGTATTGTTCCTCCCTGCTCTTTTCCAGGGACTCTTTTTTTTTGGTTTCCGGCTGACCGAATAATCCCGGCTGCTCAATAGACATTTTCTCCCCTCCCGCTTAATTCTAATCTTTCTGCCAATAAACTTCTATTTATTTGCCGCAAATTCCCAATCGAGGATTTTGCATAATTAGTGTTTCTCGCCAATTGCCTGGTAATTTACGGTTGTCATCCTGAGGCAAAGCCGAAGGTTCTAAGACTCTTCGCTATCGCTCAGAGCGACATATAAGGAATATTATTAACAACAGATTAACATAGATTTACCCAATTTTAATTTATAAAAAAAACGGGTTGGTTCATCCAACCCGCTTTTGTTTAGTTTGTTTACTGATTCAGATTTCTTTCCAGTATCCGGTAGAGATCGTCGAAACCGTTACCAATGCGCCAGAAGGAGACTCCAGCCAAACGGTTATTTTCAGCTACTTTCCATTTTTCATTGAGGCTTTGTTCGTTTTCCAGCCAGATTTCGTGGCGCACTCCTTGTTCATCATAGTAAATGTAGTAAGGACTCATGCTGGCCGTATCAAAGAACTTCTGCACGGTATAGCGGCTCTCAATTTCTGTCAGTTTTTTAGCCGTTACCGTAACAGCTTTATTTCCAGATGACCAGTTATAGCCGTAAGTCGGCATACCCAGCAGTATTTTCTCCCGGGGTATGTTCTTAACCATGTAATCAGTTACTTCTTTAACCCACCACAGGGGAGCTACCGGCCCCGGTTTGGAAGTGGTATAACTATAGTCATAGGCCATAACTACTACCCGGTCGGCTATCTGCCCAATTTCCTTGTACTGATAAGGGGTAGGCCAGGTCTCTTTGCCGGTACGAGCAAAAACTGCTACCGATAAGGTTTTATTAGGCCCCAGGTTAGTTTTTAAATCCCGCAGGAAAGAGGTAAACAGGCTAGCATCCTCATAACCCATGAGCTCGAAATCAATATTTACCCCATCATATCCGTTTTTCTTAACCTCATCCAGAAGATTTCCTATTAGGAGTTTCCTGCTCTGTTGATTGGAAAGCAACTGATGCAAGGGGTCTTTACCCATCAGCACCACGCTGGCATGAGTTTTGATACCCTGTTTCCGGGCTATTCGCAGGATTTTATCGTAATCATCCTGGTATTCGTAGAATAGCTCTCCTTTAGCATTGGTGGCAAACCAGCGAAAGGCAATGTCTGTAAACAGGTGCAGGTTGTCCTCTAGTTCGGTACCGCGGGTATAATAGTAATAAGCGAAAACTTCACGGGGGTTATTAAAGTTTATAATAGCTTCTCGTTCCTGCGCCTTCCACTCCACCAGCGCTCCCAGGTTTTCCGCCAGGAAACGCAGCGGTATGTAAGTACGGTTCCGGTATATGTATGGAGCGGTATCAAAATATTTTACCTGACCATCTACCCGGGCTTTATTATCCCCGATAAAGAACTCTATGTACTGACCCCGACAATCCATGGCCACTTTGCGAAGGTTACCGTCCCAGTAAACCTGACCCTTAAGGGCTTCGTCCTCAACAACAAACCGAATGGGAATCATGGTACGACCTGCTACAATCTGGGGCGGTGGCTCCACCTGGCGTAAAATACCATTAATCCTTATCCCCGGCTCATTATCCGCCAGGGCGGTGGTACTGGCCAACCCCAAAGTTAAGAGCAGAGCCATCAGCAGTATTAAGATGTGTCTTAGTCGCAAATAGCATCACCTCGATTAAATTATTCTTTAAGTATTTCTGGTGATACCCGGCTATTCCCTTGAAGTAAATTATGGAAAATTAATTTATGAATCGCCTGCGGGGAAAAAGTGCCTCCAGGTCTTCCAGAGGGACGTGAACCATGTTTTCCTGGTCAACCACTGCAATTATCGCCATCTCTTCCCCGCTATATTCTTCATTATAAAATCCCAGAACACATACCGTCATCATAGTGCCATTAAGATATACCGTAAAAATATCACCCTTGTTCAAGGTTATCCCCCCAGACCTTTCCATCTACCATAACCAGATTAAGCCGGGACCTGAAATCAAAGGGATGGCCATTGTAAATGGCTAAATCTGCCCTTTTACCGGCAGCTATGCTGCCCAGTTCATGGTCAACCCCCAGAATTTCAGCAGGCCACTGGGTAATCGCCCGTAAGGCCAGTTCTTCATCCAGTCCTTCCCGAACTGCCAGGGCCGCACACACCCGCAGGTGTTCAATTGGTACTACCGGATGGTCGGTAATAAGAGCAAATTTTACCCCCTGTTGGGCCAGGCGGCTTGCATTCTTAAAGGATACCTCTTTCATCTCCACCTTGGCCCGGTTTACCAGTAAAGGTCCCAGGAATACAGGCACATCACGCTTTAGTAATTCATCAGCTACTATAAATGCCTCGGTGCCATGCTGGATAATTAAATTCAGGTTAAACTCATCCCTTATGCGTAAAGCGGTAAGTATGTCATCGGCGCGATGAACATGGAGGAAAAGGGGTAATTCCCTTTTTAAAACTTTTATCAGTATTTCCTGTTTGGGATAATCTTTAATTTCACCCTCAGGCTTATCAATTGATTGAAGAGCATTATACAAAGCTTCCCGCATCAAGCTGGCGTTGGCCATACGGGTACGCGGAGATTTTTTCTGGGCTGCATATACCCGCTTGGGGTTTTCCCCCAGGGCTGCTTTTAAGCCCCAGGGTTGCTGGTAGACCATTTCACCAAGGGAAGAGGCCAGATGTTTTAGAAATACCGCCTGACCCCCTATAATATTGGCGCTGCCGGGCATACACATAGAACGGGTAACCCCGCCCCGCAGAGCATCAGTAAAGGCCAAATCAACAAAATTTATCCCATCCAGTGCCCGTAATTGTGGAGTGATGGGGTCACTAATTTCATTGACATCATCACCCTCCAAACGGTAGATTTCCTCTTCCAGGCCAATATGGGTGTGGCCATCAATAAAGCCAGGACAGATATACTGGTCGCTGGCATCAATACACCGGTATCCTTCAGGAATATCCACCTCTTTGCCTACCGCTTTGATAAATTCGCCTTCTACCAATATAGTCCCATTTTCTATGTTTCCGGCTTCCCCCATAGTAAGTACTTTACCGCCCTTGATTGCGATCATGCTATGCCGCTCCTTTACATTATTTTATGATTGGCACCAGTCTGGAGTTCTGTTTAAAACCCGGTATTATCTACCTGTTCAATTTGCATTCTCTTTAGCTACTCTTACTAGAGCTGAAAACAGCCTTTCTGAAGATATATCCGTCATGCATTCGGGATGCCACTGTATCCCCAGGATAAATGGGGCTTCCCTGCTTTCTATTGCTTCTATTATACCATCCGGGGCCTGGGCACTAATGCACATACCTGATCCCGGTTGATCGACCGCCTGATGGTGAAAACTGTTAACCCTGATTATACTCTCATTCAATATATTGGAAAGCAGGGTATCTGGTTTTATTACTATATCATGAAAAGGATAATTACGGGGGGCTTTTTGCTGGTGGGCCATAGGGGTATTAATATCCTGTAACAGGGTCCCTCCGGCAGCTACATTTAATACCTGGCATCCCCGGCAAATCCCCAATGCCGGCAGCTTCCTGGCTATTACTTGCTCCGCCAGTTTTAATTCAAAATAGTCACGTCGGGGGTTAATCTCCCCCAGTTCCCAAGAGGGTAGTTCCCCCCAGTAATAAGGGTCAATATCTCCTCCTCCGGAAAATACCACCCCATGGCAGGATTTAAGGTATTGCTCCATTATTAATGCATCTTTAACCGGTGGTAAGAGTATCACGGCTGCTCCTGCTCGTAACAGGGATTCTACGTAATAGTCACGCAGGCAATATTCCTTATTTTCCATATTATAGTTACTGCAAATTCCTATCAATGGTCTCATTCTATCTCCTCCCTTTTTAAAAGCAGTTTATGCATAAGTAACCTAATAAAGTGTACAAAAAAATTAAGGATTGGGTATGTCCCAATCCTTTACTCCTTGCAACAACTTATACAAACATGCTATTTATGTAACTATAGCTCCTCCAACCCCATACTGACCAGAAGCGCCTTGTCGACCTTTAACATGGTTTCATCTTTTAAAACAGCTATGCGCTGTTTTAAGCGGGTCTTGTCTATGGTTCTGATTTGCTCTGCCAGTATTACGGAATCTCTTTCCAGTCCATAAGTTACGGCATCAATTTCTACATGGGTAGGTAGCTTGGCTTTGTTAATCTGCGAGGTTATGGCCAGAATAATCGTAGTTGGACTGTACTGATTACCTACATCATTCTGAACCACCAGAACCGGGCGAATACCTCCCTGTTCCGAGCCTACCACCGGATTTAGCTGGGCAAAATAAATTTCACCTCTTTTGATCATGCAAACTATCACTCCAACAGTTTTTCTATACAGTTAATCAGGGCTTCTTCCTCTACTTTTAAATTCTCACAGGCTATGTTTAAATTTATTTCGGCCATTTCCAAATAGCCTTTTTTCATCTGCTCTATGAGTAATTTTCTTCTTCGCTCCCCAAGGTAAAACCTGATTGCTTCTCTAAATATCTCGCTGCGGTTTTTACTCTCTATACATTTTATATCATCAACTTCACAAAGGAGATTTTCCGGAATGGTAATTATAATTCTTTTCGAGGACGGCAAGATTCGAGCACCTCCGATGATAAAAAATCCCACTGATACATCTATTATATTTGTCAGCAAGGGGGCTCGCAAATCCAATAATTACAATAACTTATTTTAGATCCTGCCATTCTTGTAAATTCTGGGTACCCGGGAACCTAATGCTGATACTACTTCATAATTTATGGTTCCCATCGCCTGGGCCAAATTATCGGCGGTTACACCGTCTTCAGGCCGGCCAAAAAGAATTACTTCGTCTCCTTCTTTAACTTCCCCTACCCCACTGACATCAAACATACACATATCCATACAAACATTTCCTACCAATGGTACCAGTTTCCCGTTTACCAATGCCTGAGCCCGGTTGGAAAGCAGTCGGCTGTAGCCATCTGCATAACCAATAGGTATTGTTGCCACCCGGGTATCCCGCCGGCAGCAATAGCTGCGATTGTAGCTGATACTATGCCCAACAGGTAACGTTTTAACATAGCTGACCCGGCTTTTCAGGGTCATGACAGGAATAACATCTATTTTCCCCGGTTTGGTTTGCGGTGATGGAAATAGTCCATACAGTAGAATTCCTGCCCTGACCATATCAAAATGAGCCTCGGGAAAATTTATTAGAGCAGCACTGTTGGAACAATGCTTAAGGGGGATATTTACCCCACGCTCTTCCAATTGGTTGACAAAACCGGTAAAAGTTTTTATCTGTTCCTGGGTAAAACTGCTGTCTTCCGAATCAGCCTCGGCTAGATGGGTAAATATTCCTTCGATTTTTATCCCCGGCAGACCAGCTATTTCCCGTAAGAGTTCCAGACTCTTATTATCCGGCAGAAAACCTATTCTTCCCATACCAGTATCCAGCTTAATATGCAGGTAAGCCAGCCGGTTCAGACGTACTGCTGCCTGGGACATAACCCGGGCTGATTCTATGGTAAATATACAGGGTCGGATGTCTTCAGCTACTACGGTTAAGGCATCTGACGATGGTATATAACCTAATACCAGTATAGGGATGTCTCTAATTTCCTGCTTTAGAGTCAAGGCTTCATCTAAACTGGCAACTCCAAAGAAATCAACTTTTTCCTGGCAGCAAATCCGGCTTACTTCCAACATGCCATGGCCGTAGGCATTTGCTTTTACCATGGCCATAATCCCAGCATTGCCTGCTGCTTTTTTGATAGCAGCCAGGTTATGTTTAATTGCTGCTAAATCTATTTCTGCCCATGTTGGCCTATGATTATCCATTAGTTTTTACCAGAGATTTTAAAATATCATTACGAGTAATTATACCCACCAATTTATCATTTCTTACTACCGGTACACGATTAATGGCTCGCTTCTGCATTATTTCCACAATCTCGCTAACCGGGGTATCTTCTTCAACTACAAATACCTTACGCGTCATGGCATCTTTTACCTGGGTAGCGATATATTTTTTTACATCGTTATTAAAACGTATGGGGTTTTCCAGAAAAATAATACTATCAAATAAAGTAACATAAAATGGCACTTTTAATTCACTGGCCCTGATTATTAAATCTTTTTCCGTAATTATACCTACTACATGATTATTGGCATCAACTACCGGTAGTCCGCTAATTTTGTTTTCCACTAAAATCCGGGCGGCTTTATCAACCTTCTCTTCCGGACTTACCGTAATAACATCCCGGCTCATAATCTCTCGAGCTAGCATATGCTTACCTCCAATCTATTATGCAAACCTTTTCAGGACTTCAGGGAGACATGAAATCAAGTCACCTGCGATAAGACCCCATTCCCCTTTTATTTGGGCGGCTAGATCACCGGCCAGCCCGTGCAGGTAAACCCCGGCAAAGGCCGCATCCTGGGGTTTTAGACCCTGGGCAATAAGTCCGGTTATGATTCCGGTAAGAACATCGCCACTGCCGGCGGTAGCCATACCCGGGTTGCCACTGATATTTATATAAACCTCCCCGGAGGGATTGGCAATAATAGTCTTATTCCCCTTTAGCACCAGAGTTACTCCCCATTCTTGAGCAAATGCCTGGGCTATTTCCAGACGCCCAGATTGAATTTCTTCTATAGTTTTTCCGGTTAAACGAGCCATTTCCCCAGGATGAGGGGTAAGAACAATAGGAACCTGGCGATCCTTTAAAATAGCTGCATCCTTTTCCAAAGCATTTAAACCATCAGCATCAATTACCAGAGGTATTCCTGACCTTTCTAATACATAGCGGATAATAGTTCCTGCTTCCGGGTAACGTGACATACCTGGCCCAATAGCACAAACCGATACTGTCCCCAGCAGGTTCTCAATAGCCGGAAGTGCCTCCGGGGCAATAGTTGACTGCCCGGTCTGAGCCAGGGGAGCAGTCATTACCTCTAACAGACTGGAATCTACAACAGCCGTCAGTGATTCGGGGACGGCAGCTGTAACTAAACCGGCTCCAGTGCGCAATGCTGCCTGAGAAGCCATCATTATAGCCCCTGCCATACCAGGTGACCCGCCCACCAGCAGAGCATGTCCATATGTACCCTTATGGGAATTAGCTGTACGGGGCTTTAGCAGGGCACTGAGCATGGCTTCATTGATTAAGTTGGTTTTAATACTGTTATCTTCAAGTAAAACTGCAGGTATGGAAATATCAGCAACACTAAGGGTACCTGCATATTCTTTGCCCGGTTCCAGAACCAGGCCAATCTTGGGTAAAGCAAAGGTTACAGTATGGCTGGCCTTTATAGCATCACCGTTAACCCTGCCGGTATCAGCTTCTACCCCAGAAGGAATATCCACCGCTACTACCGGAGCCCGGCACCAGTTGACCATTTTAACCAGCCGGGAATCAAACTGATTAAGACTACCTTTAAACCCTATGCCATAAAGCGCATCAACTATTAAATCAGCATTCATTAGGGAAAGCATCAATCGATCCAGGTCTTTTTCATTACTTAAAGGTAAGATGCGGGCTCCCATTTTCAGCAGTATTTCATAATTTGTGCGCGAATCGTGGGTCAGTTCTTCTTCCTGTCCGGTTAGATAAGTTTCTACCACCGCGCCCGAATTTATTAAATGCCGGGCTATAACTAGCCCGTCCCCTCCATTATTACCCTTTCCGGCCAAAATAATTATCATCCGGTTTTTAGTCTCGCCCAGTATTTCTTCTATTACCTCCAGGGTACGCAACCCAGCGTTTTCCATAAGTATTAAACTAGGTATGCCGAATTCACTGCTGGCCCGGCGATCGATTGCTTTCATTTCATCCGCTTTTAGCAACTTCATGCTTTCACCCCTTTTTTGCAATTGCGGTGGCTATAGCCTGCACCCGGGAATGGGAAAGGCTAATAGATATTTCCCCGATACCCTCTATCCGGCAGCGATGCTCGGCCTCTCCGTGCAGGTATACCTGAGGTCTGCCATCCTCACCCGGTAGTACTTCCAAATCATGAAAACGTACTCCGGTTATAAAAGCCGGATGCAGCTTACGCAGTGCCTCTTTGGCCGCAAAACGGGCTGCCAGCGAAGGATAGGGATTAGCCTTTTTCATACAATAGCCCAGTTCACGACTGGTAAATACCCGGTCCAGGAAACGAGGAGTCCTTTCCACCGCTTTTTTAACCCGTTCTATTTCAATTATATCAACTCCAATAAGCACTGGGGTCCTCCTTTTTCCTTTATTAAATAATATTATACCCTTCAGTTTCCTAACGTAAAATAAAGCCCTGAAACCGGTATGATTTCAGGGCCAGGTTACAATGCTTACTCCTCTGCGTTGGTTACACCTACCAGGTCGGCTTTTTCCTGGTCGCTTAAAATTTTATTCATGTCCAGTAAAATTAAGAGACGACCTTCTATCTTCCCGACACCGGTCAGGTATTCTGCGGTGATACCGCCAATTATAGCCGGGGCCGGCTCAATATCACTATTTGCCAACCGCAAAACTTCGCTAACCTCATCAACAATTATCCCTACCGTCTGTCCTTCCACCTCTACTACTACACTACGGGTATCATTGGTAATATCTGAGGTACCCATCTGAAATCTTTTTTTCAAATCAATAATAGGAATAATTCTTCCCCGTAAATTAATAATGCCTTCCACGAAATCGGGAGCCTGTGGTAATTGAGTAGGTCGAGTCATAGTTATTATTTCCTGAACCTGGGTAATAGGTACACCATATTCGCAAACCATATCACCCTGCTTCAGCATAAATACCACCAGTTGAATTTCTTCAGCCATTGCTTTCCCTCCTATCCCCTTAAGCTCTTGCGTTGATCAGCAGAAAAGTAGTTTTGTAGATATATATTCATTATACGGTTATATTTTCCTTTATGGTACTAAATAATTTGGTTCTCGTATATGGTATAAATGTTTGTATATAATAAAAACATGGCAAAGGAGTGATAAAAGTTGTTTAAAAAGTTAATGGTAGAAGGTATGAGTTGTCAGCACTGCAAACATAACATTGAAACGGTCCTAAAACAAATGGAGGGTATAAAGGAAGCAACTGCCTATTATAACCAAGGTTATGTTGATATTGACTTCGATGACAATAAAGTAAAAATAGAAGAGATTATGGCCGAAATCGAGGATTTAGGATTTGATGTTATAAAATAAGTTAAAGACTTATTACCCAATTAGCTTGTAAGAGTCTGCTGCTAATAGTAACCATACTGGCTTTACGACCGACCCGCAATCTTCCTTGCAGGCCATAATAACTTAAAGAAGTATCAGAACATAGAATTTCTATTCCCTGTTCCTCCATAATCTTAAAAAAAGGCGCCTGGTTTGAACCCTCGGTAGCCAGGAACACGGCACTATTAATCAAAATTAGAGAATTAACAATCTCCGCCAGGTGGATGAGGGTATGGGAAAACTCCTCCATTAATAGATTTCCCGCCTTATCATCTCCCTGCCCGAAAAGATTACTGCTCAATAATATTACGACACTACCTTCTATGGCATGAATCACATCAAGATCCTGCCGGATTCTTTCCAACAAGTCTTCACTATGATTTTCTACGGGAAATTGAGACCTGGTTTTAGGCTGCAATTTACTCCGCCCCCATACATTGTTTAACTGTGGCTTTGCTACGCTATCATTTTATTTTAGCATATTTATAGTCGCGCACAAGGGAACGGTTCTTGTGTGTTTTTATGTTTAATGCCGTGCGAACACGGGGACAGTCCCTCTGTTTCCTTGATTCCGGGCGAAACAGCAGGGACAGTCCCCATGTTCGCCTTTCACTCCTCATCCCTTACTCCTCACGCCTCACTCTTTAATCATGCCCATAGCGCGGTAGGTATCTTCGTCCATTTCCCCGCTGGGCTCAAGGTTATGCCATACCTGATAATATTTTACTGCTAGCTCAGTCATATTGCCATAACGACCGTCAGCCCGGTCTAATTCAATCCCTAATTCTTTCAAGCGGCTTTGTACATAGACTACTCTTTGTCCCGAAGAACCTTTTTTAAGGGCAACAGGCTTTAAGTTTTCGGGAAACATCTTACCGTTTTCAACAATCCTAACCGGGGTTCCATGTGGGATTAAGGGGTAAAGTTTTTCTACATCGCGGTTAAACATACGGATGCAGCCATGGGAGGCATAAGTTCCTATGGAATATGGTTTATCTGTACCGTGAATACCAAATATACCCCAGGGAACATTAAGCCCCATCCAGCGGGTACCAAAACCATTACCCCATCCTACCCCTTTGTGTACTACGTTCCATTCACCCAGTGGAGTCGGGGTTTCGGATTTACCCACCGCCACCGGATATCGCCTGATTTCTTTATCATTCTGATAAAGTACCAGGGTACGAGTCTTGACATCAATTACTATCAGCAATCTATCCTGAGGTTTATTATCGCTCATACAAGGACGGGCAGGTTCCATTTCCATAAGTGTTTTCCAGACTTCCGGGGTAACTACACCATCATCCTTCATACCATGAGCCAATTGAAAAAGTCTTACATAATTACTGGTTAAAGCATTATATATGCCATCGGGCTGTATATCATAACCAATTTCTCGCAAGCGGGCTTGAACCAGCCAGACGGCTTCACCTTCCAGGCAGGGCTGCTGTAAATAGAGAACGGGATAATTAAGCCGGTCTATACGCGGTGGGGTTATTTTTTCTTCCTTATTATCAGGAGCCGTGACAGCACCATAAACAGGTACGTTAGCAGGTACACTGGTGATTAAGCTTAGAATTAGGACTATGAATAAAATTACTACCCTACGCAAAATAATTACCTCCCGGATACACATTTTCGCTTAGTTTACCCTGGAGTGGTAATTTGCATAACATTTAATTAAAAATTGATACAAGAAAAAACTTCTATCATCCCTCACTCTGTTGGGATAGCATGTGCTCGGCATAGCGCAGAGCGGTGGGGGTTATGGCACAGCCTCCGGCTGCCGTTTCCCGCAAATCAGCTGCCATACTTTTTCCTACTCGATACATGGCTTCCACTACTTCATCAAATGGTATAAAACTCTTGATTCCGGCCAGGGCCATATCCGCACTGGTTATGGCAACAGCCGTCGTAGTTGCATTTCTTTTAGAACAGGGTACTTCCACCAAACCGGCAACCGGGTCACATACCAGTCCCAAAAGCCCTTTTAAGGCTATAGCCCCGGCATCCAGACTCATTTCCGGACTACCCCCGGACAGGAAAACTGCTGCCGCCGCAGCCATAGAAGAAGCGGAGCCGCATTCAGCCTGGCAACCCCCTTCAGCCCCGGAAAGAGTCGCATTAGCAGCAATTATCTTTCCTACCGCAGCCGCTACAAAAAGTGCTTTAACCAATTCTTCCTGGGAATAATCCTTTTCCTCCGCTAAAGCTACCAGGATTCCAGGCAGAATGCCACTGGCACCGGCAGTTGGAGCAGCTACTATTTTACCCATGGCAGCATTACATTCGCTCACTGCCAGGGCATAAGTGATAGCTTTTAGTATGGTTTTTCCGCAAAGGTTATCCTTTTCCATATAAAATTGAACCTTGCTGGCGTTACCACCTACTAGTCCCCCGACTGATTTTAAATCGGGGTCCAGTCCCCTGCTTATAGAGTCCTGCATTACCTGCAAATTATCCTGCATCAAATCCCAGATTTGCTCACGGCTTTGCCCACTTTCCTCCATTTCACAGCGCAGTATAATTTCATCAATATTTAGCTCATAACGCTGGCAGAGATTAAGGAGCTCAGTTCCTTTTCTAAACTGATACATGCACGTCCTCCTCTATTTGGCTGGTGTTAGACCCGCATTTATAAACATAACTTCCTTTATTACCTGCAGAGCTTTAATTTCCTCCAACAGTTCAGGTTCCACTTCCTGGTCACACTCAATAACCATCGAAGCATCACTGCCCCGGGATGAACGAAAAACCTTTAGAAAAGCAATGTTAATATTATGGCGGGATATTATTTCACTAACCTGGGCTACAGCACCGGGCTGATCTCGATGAAAGGTAATAACAGTTGGATAGTCGCCGCTAAACTCTATATCCATACCGTTTATAGAGGAGACTGTTACTTTCCCCCCGCCAATGGAAGAACCCAGCATCTCCCATATACGGCCATCTGCCGTCTGCATCACGATTTTGACACTATTAGGATGTACCTCCCCCAGATCAGCGGTATGAAAATTGTATTGCATACCAGTTTCAGCAGCCAGGTAAAATGAATCGGCGATGCGTTCATCGGCAGGGTCCATGCCCATTATGCCACCCAGCAGTGCTTTTCCGGTACCATGCCCTTTCCATGTCCTGGCAAACGATCCATGCAGGTAAAAATCAACCCGAACCGGCTCTTCATCGCATATGCGCCGGGCAATATTTCCCAGCCTGGCGGCGCCTGCGGTATGGGAACTGGAAGGGCCAACCATTACCGGCCCAATTATTTGAAAAACACTGGTCAAAGCTCAATCACCTCGAGACTACCGTAGTCTAATATACGGAGAGTATATCCCATGACGGAACGGCACAGGGGCCGTTCCCTACACATCATTGTTCTGTTTCGCCTTATGGGTTCCACAATTCAGGTTGTCGCTTCTAATTCCTGTCCAATTTTCTGATTAACCTTTTATGTATCTACTTTTTCATAAGCAGGGCTAGAATATACCCGGCTGCTGCCACCAGGATTATAGTGGCTCCGGAGGGAAGGTCAAAGAGATAGGATAAGTAAAGACCGGCCGTGGTAAATATAATCCCCAGTACCACTGAAAACCCCATCATACCCT
>JAAYCQ010000154.1 GCA_012729715.1 Syntrophomonadaceae bacterium | reverse complement strand
GATAAAAGCAACCATTAAACCAGGGTCAGTAGAACGAAATAAATAAAAACAGATTAACATTCATGTAAACTGTTTAGCACGTACTGGTAAAACCAATAACAAATCATAAACAGTTTACATAATGTTCATTATCGGAAGTTGGGGAATTACATAAAAAAGTCAACAGAGCCCGGAATGCCGGGCTCTGTTTTTGGTGGGGGTATAGGTAATTTATGAGTTGGATGTTGATTTCGTATTAACTGATATTTTCGTGGAGTGATTGGGGTTCTGTCATATAGGTTAGATTAGTGATATAATCCAGGAACTGTTTTTTATTACCGGTTTGAAGCTCATTATGACGCCATACGGCCTTTATATTCCATGAGATTTTTAACTCATCTATATAGACTCTCCATAATAGCCTCTCGTCCAGTTCCCTGCGAGCAACGGATTCTGGCATGAGCGCCACTCCGTTGTTGTTTATAACCGCCTGCTTGATAGCTTCGTAATTATTAAATTCAGCCACCACATTGAATTCATCAAAAGAACGGCCTATTTTTGCTAGTTTGGCATCGAGTACGTTCCTTATACAGGAGCCTTGCTCCCGGGCAATAAATGGTTCATTTATGAGCTTATCCAGGCTCATTGAACCCTTATCTCTTAACCATTTATTCTTACGGGGAACTACCAGCACCAGTTTATCATCATAGATATTAACAGAACTTAATGAATTATCACCTACAGGTAGTTTTCCCTCAATAATTCCAATATCTAAATGCCTTTTTTTCAGTTTTTCTATTATATCCTGGGTATCAGCAACTTCAAGGCGTAGACATGTCTGGGGGTGCAGTTCTTTAAAATTAATTATTATGGAAGGCAGGATATAATTGCCAGCCGTATCACAGGAAGCTATATTTATAACTTCTTTATTATTGCCTTTTATTCTGGCCAAATCCTGTTCCATTTCTTCATATAGGGCCAAAATCCGGTCACCGTATTCGTAAAAGGTTCTACCTGCATCAGTCAGTTGGACACCATGGTTATGGCGTTCAAAAAGAGCTAAATCAAAATTTTGCTCTAATATTTTTATCTGGGTGCTAATGGCTGGCTGCGTGAAACTTAACTTTTTAGCCGCTTTGGTAAAGCTTTTTACTTCAGCGATGGTTTTAAATATTTCGAATTGTTCAATGTTCATAACCTTAACTCCCCCTCCGTATCCTGGTGTGAATGTTACTTCTTTCACTAATTATATCACGATTTTAAACTAAATCAATATGTAATGCTCGTATTTTGTCGGAAAATCACACATTTTTTAATTTAAACAAACCCATATTTGTTATCCCCTATTACTTTTGCTAAAATTTAGCCATTAATATCCCGGTAAATTTGGTAAGAAAATATACTCCCGTTGGTTTCAGGGGTAACGTGTTCATTATTGGAGGTACTATTATGTATGTTGTTTATGGATATGTCGAATTGTATTTACCCTACTGCTCTTCCCTTAAGGAAAAGCGAAAGATTATTCATGGTCTGATCTCCCGGGTTAGAAAGCGTTTTAATGTGTCGACTAGCGAGGTTGAATTTCACGATCTTTGGCAAAGAAGTGGGGTGGGGTTTTCAGCAGTTAGCCATTATAGCCCTGGACTGGAACTAATTACTAACTCAATAAAAGAGACCTTTCTAAATTATTCCCCAGATGCCGAAATGACGCTTTTTAACTACGATATAATTAGCTGTCCTTATTCCCATTATATGTAATTGTAAATATTTACTAGGATATTTTGGCAGGAATGCACTTTATTGTGTAGAATTTTGGGGGTGCTTACTTTTCTGTAAGAAAAGATATTTTTAGGAAAGGAAGGATTAAAAGTGAAAAGAGTAAGCACCAAAATCCGCTGTTTTATGTCGTTATTGCTGTTGGCATTTATTCTGTCAACTATTCTGGCGGTCCCGTTACCGGCCCAAGCAAGTTCCCAGGAGAAGGTAGTATTGGCAAAGGGTACGGTCTACGCCACTAACATGTACATAATAAGAAGCGGGAAACCTGGACCGGTAGTCATGATTGTTGGAGGAGTACATGGGAATGAACCCGCAGGATACATAGCCGCAGGTAGAATGATTAATACGGAAATTAAGAAGGGGACTCTAATAGTTTTACCTAGAGCCAATAAGCGGGCAGTTGAACGTAGCGTCCGTTATTATAAAGGGCACGGCGATTTGAACCGGGATTTTCCCACCAGTAAATATGGGGCTGCTGATGGCACCCTGGCCAGGGCTATCTGGGCCGCAGTTAAAAAATATGATGTTGATTATTTAATGGACATGCATGAGGGTTATAATTATGCCAAATTGCAGTCGAGTTCATCAGTTGGTCAGTCGTTAATCTATTACCCTACAGGTTATTTTCGCTCTACCGTAAGTTCAATAGTGTACAAACTTAATAGCTATATCAGTACCAATTACAAGGAGTTTTCTCTTTTACGCTATCCAACCAGGGGTAGTCTATCCCGGGCCGCAGGACAGTATCTGGGAATAAAGAGCTTTATTTTTGAAACCTGTACCAAACAAACTCTCTCAACCCGATTAAATTATCAACAAAAAGCTGCGAAAACCCTGCTTAGTAAACTTAATATGTTATAGAACTTTAACGGACTACATGAGTCCGCCTTACCTGAGCGGAAGTAATAATTCTCCCCGGACGAGAATTATTGCTTCTTGCCGGGTTACTAACCGCCCGACCCGACGTTGTGGACACTCGGGTACCACTTCTACTACCGCTGGTTCCGATCCGTCTACTAGTACTTCTGGTACTAACCCGGGTTGCTGCCGGGGGACGAGTAGTATTCACCTGGGTAACACTACTGCGCTGGGAATAGCTATCTGAACTGCTGCGTAGATGCCGTCTAGGGGTAGTTTTAAGTTTCCAGGCTTTACGAAAATCGGACTTCTCGTTCCAGGTGGTATTATTAAAGATTAATTCCGGTATGATTTGCAGCTCTTCCTCATATTCCATAAACATTTCCGTTTTTTTTATATCCGCCCACAGCTCTGGGAAAACGGGGCGTAAGAAATCTTGATTACCAGTGTAAAAGGCCCTCTGGGCTTCAACGGAGTTAAGAAAATTTTTAGATAACATATAATAAGAACTGGCTATTATTTTGGCCAAGCATAAAACAGCAACGGTTATCTGTTGGGATACCAGCCAACTGGCTGGAGTTCGGTACTCAAACCCGCCATAATCTTTAATCCGGTAGTCACCCAGGTAGCCATAGCGCCTTCGTCGCCGGGCTGCCGATACCGGCTCTTCAAGTAGAAAGATAGGTATGGCCAGATAATTATCCAGGGCACGCATAAAACTGCCCGTAAGCCGGGTGTTACTAAAATGTATGTGACCACCGATAGAGTAAGTTCCTCCTGGTTGACTACCGGCTAACCATTTTACATTTTGGTAAGGCGCCATGCGAGTGGCCGAGTCCAGTGCCTGTTTTATATTATCGCTTAATCTGAGGGGGCAAGAACTGGGACCAGGTCTAATTTCCGCTACAGGTCTTTGTTGCCGGTTTTGCATACGAATATGATCACAGCCTACTACACCATCCCGGGGAAAAAACTGGGAAGCTGATAACATGCGATTAGTTCTAGAATTAAATATCATGAATTCCGGATCAGCTCCCAGTTTAACGTTTGTTGTTGGTAGCCATCTATCTAGTTCGCGAATATCATCAATCCTATTCAAAATGCGGTTTAAATCTCGTTCCCGCAGTACGGGTGAGGGGTCAACCCCAATTACTCTCAGACGTCGCCGGGTAGTATATGCCAGGCGCACCAGTCCTATATCAAGACCTAGTATAAGAAAAATTCGTTTGGCCAGTTCAGATAGTTTTGGGTTCTCGCTTTCCCGGAGATACCTGGGTTTATAGTTATTGCGCCCGTGGTAAACAAGACGGGTTGATAATATATCCAGGTCGCATATTAAGACCTCATAGCTACGAATAAGTCCTTCTTCATCGGCAAGATAAATGTTGTTGGCTTTTAATATCTCAATCAGGGTTTCTTCATCCAGACAATTGTTTATGGCCTTAATTGTATTAAGGCTTTTTCGGGTTTTAGACTCTGGATCAGGAATTTTTATTACCAGGTGGTTTAATCCGCCTATGTGTGTTTCGTCAACCCTTATCCGTTCGTAGGTGTCACTTAAATAGGAACATAGTTTTTCTGCGCTTGCATTTTGTTGATATATTATTTGAAGCTCCATTTAAAAACTACCTTTCTGTAGTCCGGTTTTGATTAACGTAAATAAAATAATCCATTAAATTCTGCCAATGAGCGGTACGAATATCATTTTCATCGAAACTGGCGGGTTTAGAATTTATTTCAATAATCCAAATGCGACCGTTTTTATCTACTCCAATATCCAGGGATAGTACAGCCAGGGAGAGTCGCAATTCCTTTTCCAGTACTCTAGGTACCTGTACTCTAATTTCCTCTAACTGCTCATCAACCTGTTTCCGGGTTAGGCTGGTGGAACCAAATACTTCGTTCATTACTTCGTTATAGGAAGCAGCGCGGCCACCATTAGGGATATGAGTGACAAAACGGTTTTTACCCGCTACTCTAACCGCAACCCCGGTAAGTATCCATTCCCCCTGCCCATTCTTTTGGAACTGGGTTCTCAGGTCAAAAATCTGACCTTTGTACCTGGCCAGATCAATACCTCTTTGCACCAGGTAAGCGTTCCCTGATAGGTACCCCAGTTGGCGATACAATGAATCCTGGGAGGAGCATTTCTTCCAATTCGTCCCTCCTTTTTTAGCTACCGCATAGGCAAACTGACCATCGGAAAGGCGTCTAACCTTGATAATTCCTTTCCCCAGGCTGCCGTAGCTGTATTTTAAAAATACTGCAGGGTATTTTTTGACCATAGTAGTTAGGGATTTATGGTTGAAGCGGACAGTTTCTGGCAGCCATTTGGCTGTACTCTTTCTCGTCCGCAGGGCCTTATACACCTCCCATTTGTTTAGAAAGCGAGAATTAAATAGGTAAACTGATGGGTCTCGTTCAAATCGGCGTAGCAATTGCTTGACCTGACTTTGGGACTCTATGTTGCGGAAACGAATACGATTGTAAATAATATCAGGGAATGGAAATATCCTTTTTCGCCATTGTCTTCCAGTCCATAGGTATCCTGTTATTCTCCTTCTTCGCCAATCAACCTCCCGGGTAAAAAAGAAATAGATAGAGATATTTTGTTTTTTACCGTACTCAACCATTTCTTTAAATAACCGAGATTTCTCTCCACCGGGAAGCCCTTTTTTGTTTGCAGTAGTTAATACTCCCACCGTTATAGGAGAGGGGTTTTTCTTCTCATGCTGACTGGGCAGAGTACTGCTATGCAAACGACCCGATGGCTCTGGAATACGATTCAGCCTGACCACCCCTTTAGTCTTTGTTAATTCATAATATGACTGATACTAACAGTGAGTGTCAGGCTAACATTTCTAATTTAAAACAAAAATACCGGCCACTAGCCGGTATTACTGCTTTTTAAGGGTATATAAAATTTATGCATTATTTAGTCTTATCCCAGAAATACAAAAGTCTATTTTCTTACCACTTTATACATTGAAACGAAAATGGACGATGTCTCCGTCTTTGACTATATATTCCTTGCCTTCCAAACGGAATAATCCCTTCTCCTTGACTGCATTCATGCTGCCCAAGTTTTTCAGGTCTTCATATTCAACTACTTCCGCCCTTATGAATCCTCTTTCTATATCGGAATGAATCTTTCCGGCAGCCTTTCGGGCCATGGTACCTTCCTCAATAGTCCAGGCTTTAACTTCGTCCTCACCGACAGTGAAAAATGATATTAGCCCCAGGCGATGGTACATGCTTTGCGATATTTTTACTATGCCTGATTCTTCTATACCCAGTTCCTGCATAAACATTGCTTTTTCTTCACCTTCGAGTTCCGCCAGTTCCCTTTCAATACCAGCCGATATTTCAACTACCGGTAAGTTTCGCTGAGCGGCAAATTCCAATACCTGTTCCCTCTGCTGGTAGGCTTTACTGATAAGATCATCTTCAGAGATGTTAAGACAGATAAGTATGGGTTTGGTGGTTAAAAACTGGTAGGCGGTTAATAGCTCCTCCTCTTCAGAATTAAGCTCTACTGCTGCCAGCGGAGTCTCGTTTTCCAGGGCCTCCTTTAACCGTTCCAGGAGTGTTAATTCACTTAAGAAGTTGTTCTTTTTCTTATTAGCATTAATCCGCTCAATTCTTTTCTCGATTAAATCCAAATCTGCCAGTAATAATTCATAGTTTATATTTTCAATATCCTTTACCGGGTTAATCTCATTATTTAGCGCTGGCACAGCATCATTTTCAAAAACCCGAACTACGTGTAACAGCGCATCAGCTCGGCGTACTGAGTCCAGGAAAACGCTGGCTGTTTTATCAGCTCCGGGTACTAATCCCGGAATATCTATTACTTCCAATTGGGCATAGGTAGTTTTTTTGGGCTTATACATATTAGAGAGAAAATCTATACGGCTGTCAGGAATCCGAGCCATCCCAAGATTAGCACGAGAAGTATTATGACTCTTGTCACTGCTCTGAGTAAGTAATTCGAAAACAGTAGTTTTACCAACCAGGGGTAAGCCTATAATTCCAAGTTGCATTTTAATCCTTGTCCCTTCATTGTATATATTGTTATATAGGAGCAGCTCCGTGACGGTCAGGTTTACATAATTATTATTATTATAAACCAGATGCTTCCCGAGTTCATTTCAGGGTTATTTCTGATAATGCCAGTATGATAAACAATCCGGTAACTGCCAGGCTAATAACCTGTAATACATACCCCCCGGTACTACTAAACTGGAATAATCTTCCGGCATTACCGATGTTAAAGAAAAATAAGGCTACGGCCAGAACTAGAAGTAGGACAGTAAAGGGAGGTGCCCCCGATCCCGGAAAAAATATAGCCAGGTATAGAGCAAAAATGGCCAGGAAGATAATGTTTAAACGAAATAGTATACGATAAAAATTATCATCCTGCATGTTTTCACCCTTGACTTCAGGGTCCATAACATCCATGTTTATGTGTTCAATTGCTTTTTTTGATTTATCTGCTATCGACTGTAGCAGATTGGGGATTGTTTCTTCCACCGGAGTAATTCCGAAAAAACCCTTGCTAGTCTTAATGTAAATAAAACCATTCCAGGGGTTAGTAGCGTACATTCTGGCGGTACCTAATCCTTTGGCAGCATATAAGCCTACCATATATCCCGGCCAGCTCATACCAAATAAGGAATAAAGGTTGCTCTTGCCTTCGACCTTGATAATATTCTCTATCTCATGCCAACCTATATGTATCCTGCTTAATCCCCAGGTTACAACCAGACCATCATCTTCAATGCGATAACCTAAATTAAAGGCACTGAGAAGTAAAAATGCATATACAAACAGAAACAGATAGGCGGGTATATAAAGTAGTAATTTCAGAGTAGCATCTTCCGCACCCAGCGAGTACCCTATCCCCCAAAAGGAGAAACCAAAAACTACCAAACCCATTACTATACCAAAGATAATTCCCGGAGTCTTTTTAACCATTACATTCACCCCTTAAATATTTATGGCCTTGTTCTATTTTTATTCTGCAGGCCAGATTAGTACTTATAAAATCCATGACCACTTTTCTTACCATAGTAACCTGCCCTTATCATAGCTGAGAAAAGAGGATGAGAGCGGTATTTACTATCTCTGAATTCATTGAAAAAGACCTCCAGAGCAAAATAAATAGTATCCAACCCTATACTATCTGCCAGTTCCAGCGGTCCTTCCCTCATACCCGCACCCATTTTCATAGCTAGATCGATTTCATCCCGGGTGGCTATCCCATCACCGTAAATAAATATGGCTTCATTAATATATGGTATGAGAATGCGATTTACGATATAGCCTGGACTTTCCCTTTTGATAACTACATAATCCTTACCAATAGCCGTTATAAATTTGGTGGCAATAGCTACAGTATCTTCTGATGTTTCCAGACCCCTTACCAGTTCCACCAGGCGGCTGTCAACTACCGGATTTAAAAAATGCATTCCCATAATTTTCCCCTGTCTTCCGGTGGATGCAGCAATTTCAGAAATCGATAAGGATGATGTATTAGTAGCCAAAACTGTATGGGCAGGACATATGTTATCCAGTTCAGCAAAAATCTGTTTTTTAACCGCCATGTTTTCAACTACTGCTTCTATAACCAGATCAGCCTGATGAAGTTCAGACAAATCAGTAGTACCATGTATCCGGTTCATAATTTCATCTTTTTTTTCTTTATCTATTTGCTTACGGTTTACCATTTTATCGAGATTATTTCCAATAGACTGTAAGCCGTCTTTTACCAGACTCATTTGTAAATCCCGCAAAATAACAGAATAGCCTGCCTGTGCGGCTACCTGAGCTATACCTGCCCCCATTAGGCCGGCACCAAGAACTGCAACTTTTTCTACCATAATTGGCCCCTTCCTGATATCATGGTTAATATCCAAGCATTGTAACATTAGTAATCCCCAAAAGTAACTCCAATTGAGCGTGCCGCTTCAATTAATTTACTATCTACCGGGACCTTTCGAATTTCTTTTATAGCTTCCTGTAAATCTACCGTAGTTATCTTATTGCCCTGGAGACTAACCATAGATCCGTATTTACCTTCCATAAAGGTTTCCACTGCCGCTACCCCATAACGAGTAGCTAGAATTCGGTCATAGGGAGTAGGTCCACCACCTCTTTGCAGGTGCCCTAATACTGTAACCCGGGTTTCTATATCAGTAAGCCGGCTTGAAACCTCCTCCGCCACTTGTTGTCCGATACCCCCCAGTCTTACAGGATCATGGCTGGTTGCCACCAGTTTTTGCACTACCATGTCCCCTCCTGCTGGGTGGGCTCCTTCGGCTACAACGATAATACTAAACTTTTTCCCCTGGCGAAACCGCTGTGCTATTTTGGATATTATAGCATCAAGGTTGTATGGTATTTCCGGTATTAGAATAACATCTGCACTACCGGACATCCCTGCATATAGGGCAATCCATCCCGCATACCTTCCCATTACTTCAAGTATCATAACTCGGTGGTGGGATTCAGCCGTAGTATGCAGCTTGTCCAGGGCATCTGATGCTGTATTTACTGCGGTAATAAAACCAAAGGTAATATCAGTAGCTGATAAATCATTGTCAATAGTCTTGGGCACCCCTACCACATTAATTCCTTTTTCACTAAAGAATTTATAAGCTATGTTAAGGCTTCCATCTCCGCCTATTATAATTAAACCATCTAAATCCAGATGTTTAATATTGCTTACGGCCCGATCCGATTGGTCAGTAGATTGTAGTTCGCCCTGAATCATAGTCATAAAGTTAAAAGGATTATCTCTATTACTAGTTCCCAAAATAGTACCGCCGGTATGGCCAATACCTGATACCCTGCGCAAATCTAGCTGTACATAATTATTTTCCACCAGGCCACGAAAGCCATCCATAAACCCGATAACTTCCACACCGTACTTTAAAACAGCTGTCTTAGTGATTGCTCTGATGACCGAATTTAACCCTGGACAGTCTCCCCCCCCGGTTAATATGCCTATGTGTTTAATTGGCCGCACAGTAACTAAACCTCCTTACTCTGGTCTATTTCCCAGTCCATCACTAATCTACCCCAAGTAATAAGGTGGGATAACCCACCCTAAAACCATTTTTAATTAATTCTATTCTGCACCGAAGAACAATTTCCTTCATCTACGGTTATTATACTATATTAATAAGGGGGAATATCTATACTGCCCCTTAATATACCTATGTTTTTTATGTGATTACCCGGTGCCGTTGTTATTTAACTTTAAAACCCGCCAGGTAAGTAGCATATGCCAGGGGCCTTTTATAAGTGTTTTTCACTATGGCTGGAGATAACATACTTTCCGTAGTTTTTCTTGGCTTGGAGTTTACTTCAATTAAATACAAATGTCCTTTCCTATCAATTCCTATATCCATACCCAATTCCCCAAAAGTACTGTTACTAACAGTTTCCAGGGTGCTCGCTACCAATTTACATAAAAGGCGTATTTGTTCGTTTTTTGCTTTTACCTGGTTATCTGTTTTAAACAAATGATGCAGGACTTTAGAGCTTTTTGCCACGCTTCCGCCACTGCTTAAATTCGAAATACTACTACCTCGGGGGGCTATCCGGCCAAACTTTTTACTAATCATCCATTCTCCCTGGCCATTTTTCTGGTAGATAATGCGCAGGTCAAAAGGAGACCCCTTATATTTGGCCAGGTCTAATCCCTGTTGTACTATATAATGCCTTTCATCCCTCTGTTTTTTAGTTTTTCTCATCAGTTCGGCAGGGTTGCTGGCCTGGCTGCGTATACGTTTTCCTCTATAGGCAATATATTTCAATTGCCCCTTATCAGCATAAACTTTAATTATCCCTTTGCCCAGACTGCCATTGCTGGGTTTCATGTATAAAACCCGGTATTTTTGCAGCATTTCTTCCAGGTTACTCTTATCAAGCTGCCGAGTTTCAGGCAGGTAGTCTACTAACATAGGATTAGTTAAAAGCATCTGGTGAACATTCCATTTATTTAGATAATGGGGATTAAAGTAATGTAAATGGGGCAGTTTCATCAGCCGGTTTTTAGCATATTGTACATTGTTACGGGCCTCTGCCGATCTACTATGAATGCGGTCATAAACTACATCCGGAAGCGGAAAAACAGATGATTCCCAGCGTCCCCGGTTCTGGGATAATTGCTGGTATACATAACCTCTACAAGTGTGGTTAGCCCAGTTTATGCTGCCAGGAGTAAATATATATGTCTGCCCGGGAACAGCTTTACTGACAATACTCAAATAAATTAGCTCTGCTTGCAGGCTGCGCGGATCCAATTCTTCTCGGTTAGAACCTGGAATAAGGGTAGCCAGTATTCCGATAGTCGGTCCCAGGTGCAACATTTTCTCTTCCGCCTGGTAGCGTATTTTCATGCCTTTAGTTTTTTTAATATGCAAAGCCTGAACCAATTCCGGTGAAAGGGAATATCCCTTTTTACCGTTATCAAATATGATAAGTTTACTTTTAACCTTCAGGCTTCCTACCCGAACCGTTATTGATGGTTGTACATCTATTCCCAATTTATTAACGAGGTTACGTGAGATAGAGATACTTCCTGCTGTTTTCAAACCTGCTACCTCTCCTTTTACTTAGAATCCGGCCAGATACCTGGCATATAATAGTGGAGTTTCTATAGATTTTTGACGAGTTTCGGTTTCACCAGTTAATATAAATACATGCCGGGCTGGACGCAAGTTGGCTTCTATAAACCATATTTTCCCATACTTATCGACTCCTATGTCAACTCCTACCTCCCCACAGTTACCCAGGTAATCTTCCACGCTGACGGCAGCATTGATAGCAACAAAAATGATGGTTTCTATTATCTGGTTTACCTGTTTGCTTCCGGAGAATACCTTTCTTAAAACTGTTTCTACTCTTATAGCCCTACCACCACCGCTTATATTACTAGTTATGGCACCCGGTTTTCCTACCCGGCAGGCCATACCGGTTACCTCCCATCTTCCGTTATGCTCCTTTTGCACCATAACCCGAATATCAACTATTCCCCCCTCATAACGTATGAGGTTTATTTCTTTTTGCACCAGATAACTCCGGCCTGCCATAATCGGACCCAGTTTTTTCCGCAGTTGTAATAAGTCGCTGGCGCTTACTTTACATAAACTACCGTTATAACGATATTGGTAGCAGTAGCCTGGTGATTTAAGATTTCTACTTACCCGGATAATATTCTTTCCCTGAGTTCCGTTAACTGGTTTAAGATAAACAGCACGATACTTTTTAGCCATTATTTCAACCTGGCGAAAACTGTTAACTAATCTGGTCTCCGGTAAATAAGGCAGCATATCAGGATTGCGCTTAAATACTCGGTATGCTTCCCACTTGCCTACCATTTGAGGATTGAGAATCTTTATTCTTGCTTGTTTAAGCCGGCGCCGGCTATCAGCCTTGCTGGCAACATAGAATTTACTGCGGGGGTAAATGACATCAGGCAACGGGAATTTTCCCCGCTGCCACCCGTTTTTATTGTGGAAGTATCCATTTACTATCTTCTTATTCCAATCTATATCCGTGAAATAGAAGGCAAAGCATATCTGTCCCAGTTTTCGACTACTGGTTATAATTTGCTGAAAAAACCCTGTTTGGCTTCCATAAGGTCTTTTTGTACTATCTTGCTTGGGTGCAATAATTCCTATTACGGGTCCGATATTGATTTCATCCTGGTTTAAGCTAATACCATATTTTAGATTTTCCTGAAGAAAGGCTTTTTTTATTGAAGCAGGATTCATGTAGAGGGTGTTTTTATCTAAACGAGAAGTGCTACTCCTGACCTTTAAACTTTGCTGGCTTTTCCCCACATTAAATTTTACCAGCCGTTTGTAACCATAACTGCCACGGCTGGCAAGATCGGCACTGAGGATTATAGTATCCTGAGCCAGCTGGGGGTCTGCTTTTATATTTACCATTATAAAATCATGCATTTATTTGTCTCCGCCGTTAATGTTTTGTATCATATCATATGTAAAGTACCTAATCTTTGCTAACACTTTTGGGAGATGAAAAGCGGATGAAATTAGTTAGCGCTTGTTTATGCGGGGTTAATTGCAAATATAACGGTAAAAATAACCTTAAACTTAATTTGGTGGAATTAATGCAGGAAGGTGATGTAATTCCAGTATGTCCGGAGCAATTAGGCGGGTTGCCTACTCCACGGTTGCCTGCAGAAATAAACGCCGGGTCTGGTCAGGATGTGTTGGCAGGTACTTGTAAGGTATTTAATAAAAGCGGTGTTGATGTTACTGATATGTATGTAAAGGCTGCCTATGAAACGCTTAAGATTGCGCAGCTAGCAGGTGTCGATATTGCCATTTTAAAGAGCCGCAGCCCTTCTTGTGGAAGTGGATATATATATGATGGTAGTTTTAGTAATAAACTGTGCCAGGCTGACGGAGTTACGGCTGCACTTTTGAAAAAAAACGGTATTCGGGTTATGGATGAAGATGAATATAAGGAAAAGGGAGAGTACCAGGATTGAGAGCTATTAGTCTATTTTCCGGGGGGCTTGACTCCCAACTGGCAGTAGTGTTGATTCAGAAGCAAAACATTGACGTTTTGGGGGTAAATTTTGTTACCCCGTTTTTTGGCGCCAACGAACGAACTATACAGGCGGCTAAAGATTTGGGTATAGAACTACATACTATTAATATCAGTGATGAATATATACCTGGTGTTCTTAATAATCCAGTATACGGTTATGGTAAAAACCTTAACCCTTGCATTGATTGCCACGGATTTATGTTAAGAAAAGCAGGCGATTATATGAGCCAGGTTGATGCTTCTTTTCTAATTACCGGAGAAGTAGTAGGGCAAAGACCCATGAGTCAGAATAAATCAGCCCTTAATGCAGTAGATAAATTATCCGGTTATCGGGGATTTATTGTTAGGCCTCTATCAGGCAAATTATTGCCTCCTACCGAACCGGAAATACGTGGCTGGATAGATCGGGAAGGCTTGCTTGATATCAACGGGCGTGGGCGTACCCGGCAGATGGAATTAGCAGAACAGTTTGGTATTAAGGACTACCCTTCTCCGGCGGGAGGGTGCCTGTTGACAGAACAGAATTTTGCTCGCCGATTACGAAAGTTAATGGAAAGAAATAAACTCCCCAGGCAAGATGAAATAGAAATTCTGAAAGTGGGGCGCCATTTTATTCTAGGTGCTGATAATTTGCTGGTGGTAGGCAGGAATCAGTCGGAAAACCGGAAGCTGGAGGAGCAGGCCTGGCCCAATGATTGGCTGATAAAGGTTGCCGCCCGCCCGGGTCCCCTGGGTTTGCTTCGCTATAACAATGATTTTAATCCAGAGGTGCTGAACTACGCAGCCGCTATTGTTGCCCGCTACAGTGACGCCAAAAACCTGGAGATGGCACGGGTAAAGGTTTATCAGCCCGAAGAGGAAAACTTATCGATTCTAGAAGTATCTCCTCTTAAACCCGAAGAAGTACCACCAGTAGTATAGGGACAGAGAAGGGACAGAGGGACAGGTCCCTTGTCCCACTAAATTATTTGAATATGCTCAGGTCAATCTGTTCAAACATGGCCTGGTAACCAGTGGTGTCGGGGTGACCGCCATCGGCCAGCAGCAAGTCACTGCGGACCTTACCGTTTTCATCATAAAAGGCAGCGGCAAAGTTTATTACTTTCAACTGATGTTCAGCGGCATAATCCAGCATCCACTGACGAATTCTTATAATTAGTTTTTCCCAGTAGGGTTCGTCTACAGCCGTAGGTAAACCTAATATTACCTCAATACCTGCTTCTTTTGCCTTTTCTATCATCTCCAGCAAGTTCCAGCTAATCCGGTCAAATGATTCCCCACAGATTACATCATTTATCCCTCCCATGATGATGACATGGGTGGGATTATATTTTAGAACTGAACGTTCAAAGCGCCTGAGCATATCAGTGGTGGTGTTGCCGTTTATACCCTGGTTTATTACTTCTGCATCCAGTGCCTGATCTAGCATGGCAACCCAGGATACCCGCGGCCCAAAGGGAAAACCATAAGTAATACTATCACCCAGACACACGATTTTCATCTTTTTAACGATATCAGTCACTAAATATCACTTCCCAAAATGATGCTCATTCCCCCATGTCTGCTAATAATACGCAATCACTAATGAAAATAACAGTTGGGGTTGCGTTTAAGCGTTAATAAAGAGAAATGCGTAAGCATTTCTACGTTAATTCAAAATTAATAATTAAAAATTCATAATTAACCACGTTACTTTGGGTTACCACTATTTGTGGCAATACCCATATCCGTTGCTACCAGCACCTTAGTTCTGTCTTTATCTAGCCTGATATAGACCTGGCTCTACTTCTTCCACCCTGCCCTGTTCGATAAGGCGGTCCAGGTGTTTTAGTACCATTAACTTTTCCCAGAATAGAACGAACGGGGTGGGATGCTGCAAGTAAATCAGATTCTGGTCGGCAATTTCATCCAGACTTGCAGCCCGCGAGATCAAATATTTGTATATTCTTTCATCCCGTTTATATATACGGTTCTTGAATTCAGTTAACCTGGGTATAGCATCATCGTAAACCCGGTTGGTGTGACAGGAAACTATTTTTTTAGGTTTAAGCTCCATTACCCGCTCGATAGAGCTTAACATATCACCCGGATTGGCAAATACTTCTCCATACCAGGGACCTGCTTTAGTCAGGCAGATATCCCCGGAAAATACCAGTTCCTCCTCCGGGAACCAGAAAACACAATGTCCCGGAGAATGTCCCGGAGTATGTAATGCCTGTACCCGGGTATGGCCCAAATCAAAAATATGTTGATCCCCAAATGTATGTTCCACCTTCTCTAAGCCTTTATATTGTTCCTCACCCATACCTAATATCGCGCCTGATTCTGCAAAATCATATCCTGGCATAAGGTCCGTCCAGCGATCAACACAATTATAATGAATAATGGCTTCCAGGTTCTCCAGTGCCGGGTAATCCAGTTCATGGATATATTTTTGGGCCTGAGGAAAATACGTATTACCCCGGACATGGTCGATATGATGATGAGTATAGAGAACCAGGTCGGTACTATCAGGTTTTATTTCCTCCAAAGAATTGCGGTTAGCACCAGTATCAATAATGGTTCTAATATCATCATCAATAAACAAACAGTTACAATAGGTAAAGCCGGTTTCACTAATAACCAGGCTTAACCGGTCGCTGATTTTAAGCAGCATTACTTCCTCCCCCTTAAAAAGACAGCTACTTTTATTAAATTTTAGGGCTATTTATATATATCTAAGGGCGGCCTTATATATCTGACCGCCCCGCCCTTCATTATTATTGGTTGGAGCTTTTTTCCAACCTGCGAATAACATCGTTTAATTTATTAATATTATCACCGTAACCAGCCCAGTCACCTTCCCGCAAACGCTGGTTTGCCTGGTCATAGTACTGTCGTGCTAATTTAGCCAGTTTGGCTATATCATCAGTACCACTGTCTGCTACTTCCGGTGGTTTGGTACCCTCTCCTGACAGTGTTGCTACCGGTTGTTTGTTAAACAGTTTGGTTAATGCTTTATCCAGCGAAGTTTCCATTACTATTTCATCACCAAAACCGGCAATAACCCGTTTTAATTCCGGTATGCGGCTATTCTCTGCCTGCAGGTACAGTGGTTCCACATACAATATAGAATCATCCATGGGTATAACTAACAGGTTACCGCGATATACCCGGGAACCCTGTTGATTCCAAAGACTGAGCTGCTGAGAAATATCCGTATCCTGATTAATCCTGGACTCCAGTTGTTCTGGCCCGTAGATAGTTTCCTGTTTGGGGAAATTATATACCAGCAGCTTGCCGTATTCATCTCCATCCATCCGCGCACACATCCAGGCCGTCATGTTGGGTCGGCTTTTAGGAGTAAAGGGTAACATCAATATATATTCGGATTTCTTTGATTCCGGTAAACGCATGATGATATAGTAAGGTTCCATGGTTGTCTGTTCGTTATTAACAATTTCCTTTGGTATCAACCAGGGGTCTTCTTTGTTATAAAACACATAAGGGTCAGTCATATGATAGGTCTTATATATTTGTGCCTGTACCGAGTAAAGGTCTACTGGATAACGCACATGGGCTCTGAGGCTATCGGGCATATCCGCCAGGGGGTGGTACATGCCCGGGAATATTTTGCCGTAAGTTTTGATTATTGGGTCTGAAGGATCAGCTACATAGAATTTTAATTCCCCGGTATAAACGTCGCAGGTTACTTTAACCGAGTTACGCAGGTAATTATTGCCGTACTGGTCAAAAGGCTGGGCATAAGGATATCTGTTACTGCTGGTGTAGGTATCAAGTATCCAGAATAGCTTACCTTTATCATCGATTACTATATAGGGGTCACCATCGAAGGATAGATAAGGTGCAATCTTTCTAGTGCGGTCAATAATATTACGATTCATTAGAACCTGACTGCTATTGTCTATATCACTGGAGAGAATCATTTTATAGTCTTTCAGCACCCAGCTTAGTACCAAACGGCGGCCAAAAGAGTTTATTTTAATTCCATTTTTGCCCTGATAATTTGAGTAGACATTAGTATCTCCCTCAGGATAATCAAATTCTTTTTGTTTAGTATTAACGATTACATATGAGTCAGTACGTTCACCAAAGTATATCTCCGGACGGGTTACCTTTAATGAGGTACTAAAACGAGGCGGTATGTCTTTTATAAAGAAATTAGGAAAACCTTCCTGAGCCACTTCATTAACCGGGCTAACCACCGTACCATAGCCGTGGGTGTACATCAGTTTCTGGTTAATCCAGGTTTTAGCTTCTGGATTAAGACTATCCGGGTCTAGCTCGCGGGCAGAGATCATTACCTGACGATATTTACCGTCAACCATATAGCGATCAATGTCCATGTCATTAAAAACATAATAAGGCCTTAGTTCCTGCAGGCTTTTATAGGTATCGGTTAATGGTTGCCAATCCCAAAGCCTTATATTAGTTATTGTGTCCTGATTATTTGGGCTCTTTATGTCAAGGTCATAATCCACCGTAAAGCTACGGTTTTGAACTTTATCCAGACCATAAGCCTGACGCGTATACTTTATAGCTGCCTGGATATAAGGCTTTTCCCGATTGAATTCATTAGGCTTTACTACCAGATTTTGCAGCAACGCCGGGTAAATTCCATTCATTAATATGGCCAGTACTATCCAGGCCCCTATGCCATACAATATCCAATTTAGTTTTTTGATAAAGATATTGGCGAGTATAACTATAGCCACAATTAGGGATACGATTAGCAATACTTTGTAAGCCAGCAGTTTAGCGTGGACATCAGTGTAGGTGGCTCCGTAAACAAGACCGCTAGGGGAAAATAATATTTCATAGGCGGATAGCTTGTAGCCAAAAGATTTCAGGGCAAAAATTACAGCCAGCAGTACTGCTACATGGCTTTTAGCAAAGGTAAACTGGCGCCAGTTACCAAAAATCAATTCGGTAGATGCATTTAACATGTAAACAAAGCCTACTACTACCGTAGTTAAAACTAGAGCTGCCATAAGGGTCCCATAAATAAAGCGATAAAAGGTAAGATTAAAAAAATAAAAGCCAATATCTTTAGAAAAAATGGGGTCAACCGTACCCATAGGAACCCGATTGATAAATTGCTGAACAACTATCCAGTTATCGGCTGCGGTAGAACTAATCATTAAGGCACCCAGTATACTGATACCGAGAAAGACCCAGCGAACCATTTTACCATGAAGAAAATCTTGAAAGGGGCTTTTTTCCTGATTCAGATATATAATTTCGCGCCCTTCATCAGTTTCATCTGGTCGCTCATATTCCCCCAGATGCCTGCGGGTCAACCTGAGATTAACGTAAAATAATAGAAAAGTTAGCAGGAATACCAGCAGGTAAATACCTACCCGGTTGAGTAACAGGGTCTTAAATACATTACTGAACCCTACCGAGCTAAACCAGAGCCAGTCAACATAGAGTGCTGCCAGGAATGATAATATACCTAATAAAACCAAAAATACTACCAGATTTATAGTACCCCTGTTAGACCTGGTATCCAATAACAAAACCCCCTTCAATAATTAATAATTTAGAATTAAGAATTCCATAATTAACCCAAGTACTATTGGTTGCCACTGTTAATTGCATTACCCATTCGTTAGGTGTATATTTTTTTTAGCAAGGTTTCTTTGCGTAAGCCTGGACAAACGCAGTTTTGCTCCACAGGGAGCTGACGTAAAAATTCCAACATAATTTTCGCCATGTTTATACTTTCATTATAATATATATCTGTTAATTCTTCGTGCTTCCATGGAGCAATTATGCCTTCGGCATAATTTACCACCAGATATAGTCCCGTGTAACATGCTCCTATTTCTCTAGCCAGGTAAACCTCAGGGCATATACTCTGCCCTACTACATCCCCTCCGGCCATTTTAAATAATCCCACCTCAGCCGGGCTTTCAAAATGCCTGCCATCGGTATTAACATATATCCCCCGGTCAAATACCCGGCCTGGCCAGTTTTGTTCTGCTACCTGATATAATAGTTCACTCATTGAGGGACAAATGGCGTCACGCATAACCAACAGGTGGCGATCCTCCAAACCCACATCTTTTCGCATGGAAAAATCCATATAATCATTAGGTATTAGTAAATCCCGGGTTTTCAGCAGGTGGTTAATCGCCCCTACTCCACCTTCGGCAATAATCCGTTTTACTCCTGCTTCGCGCAAAACCCAGAAAACCTGGCGGGAAGCATCGGCCCGGCTTACTCCCTTTCTCCAGCCATGCATACGGCAGGTTAAAATCTTTTTCTGTCCTTGTTCTCCACTCAGGTGGAACTCTGTGAATTCCGGGCTCTTACCCCAGGGAGTATCAAAAACCAGATTGCGGCCTTGTAATTTAACATAGTCCAGACCCAAACTTTCAGGTACCTCAATATTCAAGGTACTGGATCCACCAATGAGAGCAAAATCACATTGTGGCACCGTCATATCACTAACTCCTTTATTAGACGCGGAACCTCAATTGGGCTGCGTTAAATGTAATAAAAAGGAATGCGCAAGCATTTCTACAATAATTCAAAATTCAAAATTAAGAATTCATAATTAACCCCGTACTTTGGGTTACCACTGTACTTCGCCATACCTATACCATCTGCTACCAGCACCCTGTTTACATACTAATATTCTTCCAATATACGGTAGGTGGTATCTCGTAAAGCAGGTTTGCGGCCTGCAGCTCGAATAAGATTAATCATCTCTTCGCGATTCATTTTATATACCAGACCGGCAGAGCGTACCACATTCTCTTCTATCATAATACTGCCCAGATCATCACCGCCAAAAAGCAGGGATAGCTGACCAATCTGTTTTCCCTGGGTAACCCAGGAACCCTGGATATGCTCCATATTATCCAGATAAAGCCGGGATAAGGCCAAAAAACGCAAGTAAGCTAGTGATGAAATCTTCTTCCCCATCAGTTCGTTATTCCCTGGTTGGTAGGTCCACATTATAAAAGCTCGAAAACCCCCGGTCTCATCCTGCAAACTCCTAATCTTATCCAGATGAAAAATACGGTGTTCCAACTGATCAATACTACCCATCATCATGGTAGCAGTACTTTTTATACCTATTTCGTGGGCAGTTCGCATTACCTCCAACCATTGCCGGGTGCTTATTTTTCTGGGGCTGATATGCTTTCTGACCTCATCATGCAGAACTTCCGCCCCGCCTCCAGGCAGGGAGTCCAAACCTGCCTTATATAGACTCTCGGAATTAGAAGCAGAGAAAAGGCAATAAAAGCAATTAAAGACATAAATAACCATGGAAAATGACCATAAAGGGAGCTTGTTAAGGAACAACAGATAAAAAAGGGCATGGCAAAGCAGGTGTTGCAAAGAGGCCAAAAAAAGAGAGGATGCAACACAAGAATATCTTTGAAAATAGGGGCTTTTAAGCTGCCAGGAGAGAGTCTTTCAGGTTAAGATTTTTATTCTCCTTAAACCAGGCATCCAGATGCAAGCACATCATGGTAGTAAAAATGTGGGCAGTCCACATTTTACTAGAACGATGCCGGGCAGCTTCAAGCATATAATCAATTTTCTCCCGCTTGTTAGAACGTTCAGAGCAAGTCCTACGTTTGTAGGAGTTCTTCCACTCATTGCTGTTACGGGCAATGAGTGGAAACAAGCGCGGATTATGCTCGGTATAGGTGTAAATACACCGCCCGTAAGGGGACGGAGAGCAAGGCGAATCACAGGTAACGATGCCTTTTTTAACGAGAGGACAACGATATTTACGGCGGCAACGAGAATAATCATAGCCATTATCTTTCATCTCCAAACCCATTTTACAAATTGGAACACCAGTTTCAGAAAGAGTAAAGTCATCCTTAAAAGAGGTATTACCGAGATTCCGTTTATTCAGATCAATCAACGGAATAACATTACGCTTATCAAAGAACTGGTATATGGGCATAGCATCATGAGCAGAATCAAGCAAAACTTTGCCCCAAGACCATTCAGGATAGCGATAGCGAAACTCCTCGGCAGTTAGAAGCATGGATATAGAATCATGGCGGGAAGCTGGGTGTAAACGACAATATATGGGCAAATCATACTTACTGGCAGTAGTGGAAAAAGAGTAGAGATGGTAGCCATTAAAATAAGCTTGACGGTAACTATCCCAGCCAGAATTGCAGTCAGGTTGAGAATAGATTCGCGGGCAATCACAGTTAGAAATACCATTTTGTTTACAGTTGCATATTCGTTTATTACGAGGATAAGCAGCAGTTCGTACCGGGGTACCGTCACCAGCCAGGCAAAGCGAATTAACATCGCCCAAGATACCAAGGCTAGCAGAATGCAAAACAAAAAGTTCTTTAAACAAAGTAAAAATGCGGTCGAAAGGGAACACCTTTTGACGGGTAGGAGCGTGATCAAGGCCTTTAACCACCTTCGCCACTTTACCTGTAGAAGTTGTAGGAGCCTTATCGCCTTTATGTTTGCCCTTCTCAATTTTTTTAGGTTTGCGTTTAAGCTTACTCCTAAAATTAAGATTATCAGTTAGCCAAAGGCGGGTAAAAAAGTCATAAAAAGTGCCGATACCAGGCGTTTTACCTGGAAGGAAGCCACTTAAAACCGCAAACAAGGGAATACGGCGTAATGCAGTAACCCATTTGGTCACCGAGAAGGTTCCTGTCAGGTGCATCAAAATATAAGATCTAAGCAAATCGGCAGGATCATGAGGGCAAGGCCCTTGGCTAGAAAAGGTATCTTTAAGAAGAGAGAAAGTGCGCGAGAGATCAACAAGCCACAGTTTTTCGATTAAGATCCAATCAGAGTTCTGTAACGACAGAATACCACCGACATAATAGGTTTTGAGTTGCTGAGTCACAAAATCTTGATACTCTAGATGCGAACGAACCGTAGGAAACATAAAACCACTCCTATCGCAGATAGATAGGGCAAACAAGGCCCCTCATCGCGATTATGGAGATGTTTTTAAAATGTCAAGGGGTAAAGCAAAAAAAAAGCAAAAAATTAAGGTATTTATCTGTACTGGTTGCAAGCACAGGTGTATTGACATTATTTCCATATTTTATTACCTGGTTGTGACCAATTAGTTGGAGGAAATAAAATAGGTAGCTCATGGCAAAACCACTGGCTACCTCACTCGGAGAATTCCGAGAGACTATTT
>JAAYCQ010000153.1 GCA_012729715.1 Syntrophomonadaceae bacterium | reverse complement strand
TGGCCCCAATCCCAACCCGCGCAATTTGTTCTTATATAGAATCCTATCACAAACGCAACTGGGGGCTTCCAACTTACTATCGAGACCCCCAGTTAAGGATTTCAAATTCCGCGGTACCTCATATTCCGATGGTAGTTAATCATCCGGAAAATCGAGATGCCTATCTTGTATACATTATACCAGATAGAACAAAAATACTCTACATATCGGCATGTTTGGCAAAAAAAGGCTGTCCCCTGGCTCCTGGTTTAATCTTTTATAATTTCGTTATTACTATTGCCAGTTGGGGATGATTTTGTAGTTTATAGGTGTATTTATTCCCTGCGGTTAAAGAATCTAAAGAAATATACTGTTTACCGGCGATAGTTGTTTTATCGGTAAATTCCTGCCCTATGGCCTCATGGTACTCGATAAACGGCCGGCCATTTATAAAACGCAGGCGAATGTTATTATCTATGAGCTGTCCGTTAACATATAGTGCATAGTTGGGCTGGCTGTTGTAATGATTTATTATGGTTTTGGCTAACTTCCCGATTCCGGTGTCTGCGGCATTAAAATTAAGGCCCTGGCTGCTTCTATAAACTATAGTTAAGGCAATAGGTTCTCTATTAGAGAAGTAAACCAATGCCATATCTCCTGACAGGTTATCTAAAGTACCAGTTTTATTGGCTATTACAACATCACCGGCGGTGTATCTGGCTATACGGTGTTTATCGCTAGTTGCTTTTAAATACTTTATCCCCTGGCTAGACAAGCTATCATTGACAACCGCCCTGTTTTCCAACAAAACCAGCATCTTCGTTAAATCTGACACGGTAGTATAATTGGCCGGCAGGGGAGAACTCATTTCGTAGTATTTTCGATAAATCATAGTATCCTCAAGGCCAAACCGTTTACTTAAGGAATTTATCTTTTCTTTTCCCACGGTATCCAAAATAACATTGGCAGCGACATTATCACTTATGCTTATCATGAGGGATAGTAGTTTATCATAGGAATATTTGTTTCCATTGCTCTGATATTGCAGCGTTCCGGTACCACCTACCCAGGTTCCCCGGGCATATTTATCCGCTTGTTTGAGGGTATAGGTGTTTTGCATTTTAAGGTTGCCGGCTTGAGCTTGTTCCATAAAACCAAGCATATAAAGCACTTTGGTTAAACTGGCGGGATAAAATCTCTCGTCGCCACGGTAGGCAATGGTTGCACCGGTACTAAAATCATATGTACTTACTCGTACAATATTATTAGTACTCTTGGCCTGCTTTTGTATGGCGGCTGATAATTGCTGATCTGGCGAGGATTTAACTACGGGCAAATCCGGTTTTTGAGCCAGCAAATGTTTGTATTTTTCCATTATGGCCGTTATCTCCTGGGAGGAAACACCCTGCTCAGGTTCAAAATCTGCTTTTTTTATGTCGAGTAGATTTAAATATGTAGCTATTTGGGCATGGTAGTAAGCATTTGGGGGAATAGAGGGGGCATCCGGAAATATGTAATATCCTGCATTGGATATGTATATAGCATGGTATTGGCCCAGCTGGTCGATAAGAATACGAGCAAGCTCATATCTGTTAATAACGCCATTGGTTTTGAGTTCATCTTCTATTAACATTTGCGCAAAACGGGAGTATATTTCGATAAATTCGTTGGCGCTATGATCCTGTATAGAAGTGTCAAGCTCGGTAATCATGATTATTCCCTTTTTAAATGAGACATTTTGGTTAAATAATTCACCTATTGCTCTTAAAGGAATATACAGCCGGCCTTCAATGGTTTGCGCAGCTACATCCAATTGTACCGGGACATTATCAATATTAACCCTGGAACTATTGGGAAAACATTCTACGATTTTGCCATCTTTGGTTAGTATGGCTTTACCGGCAGCTTCATCCCACTCTACCTCAATATCCAAATTTTCAGTTACAAAGCGCAGGGGAACCAGGGTGCGGTTGTTTTTTATAACCGGTTTTACTTTCTGATTATCCTTATCAATTAAAACAAATTTGTCGCTGACTATGGCATGAGGATCATCAACCTGCAAGAATATTGTTTTCCCCTCTTCTAACCCGTCTTCTGGTGAGCCCAGGGCACTTCCTGTCAGAAGTATACTTAAAAGTACTGCCACCAGAACAATAACAGCTTTTCTCATAAAATTCCCCCCATATGTAATGAATCAGGGGATAATCCCCTGATTCATCCTAGTCCATCAGTTTCTCCAGGGTTTCTGGAGAAGGTTTATTGGGTATATTGGCTACAACCTCACCCTTGTAGGTGAAAACGTTATAATCTTGGTCGGTAATCTCGCCAATTACGGCTGCAATACCGTTCTTACTGCGAGCAGCCGCAAGCACTTCGTCAACATTTTGCGGTTCGACCTGAAGCAACATCCGGGCCTGAGTTTCACAAATAAATACCTCTTCCGGAGTAATATCATTTGTGTTAACCGGAACTTTGTCCAGTTCCACCTTCGCACCCAATCCTCCGAAGCGGGCGGATTCACATACAGCGGCCCCAATACCGGCTGCGCCCAGGTCGGAGCAAGCCTTGATTTTCCCGGTGGTAAAGGCAGCCAAAGTAGCCTCCATAGTAGTCTTTTCCTCGGTAAACATGGCAATTGCCGGTTTCATCACCGGTACCAGGCCGGCCCGGTATAGAGTGTCGTTACCATCAGTGCCCGTTGCTCCGATTATAATGATTTTATCTCCCGGGGATTTGGCCGGTTTGGTAAGGGGTTTTTCCGTGACTTGTTTACCGATAACTGATACTACTACTGCAGGGACAATATCACTAAAGGAAGTGGAAAAGCCACCTCCAACTACAAATACCCCCATGCTTTCACACATGTCGGCCATCCCTTTAAGCATCAGGTTAATTCTATCTTTACTGGTCATGATTT
>JAAYCQ010000020.1 GCA_012729715.1 Syntrophomonadaceae bacterium | reverse complement strand
TATTTTCAAATTTATTATAACATACCCACCTATTACCATCAATTTAAGCAAACAGGGCAACGTTCTTTTTGTTTGGTTTTTGAGTATGTTGAGGGAATCTCAAGGGGATGGGGTTATCTCAATATACTATCTCCCCGGTTAATTCCGGTCAGCCCGGCAATCTAATAATGACAGAATACCCCTGCTAAACGCAGGGGTATTTTTTTTACGTATAATATTCGTCAGACCTTTCTATTTAGTATTCCTTCTGTCTTAATCTGGCAAATATTTTCATAAAATCAACCAGGGGAATTATTAACACCGACATCAGTACCACGATACCCCATTGTTCAGAATTGAGAGGTACAACCCGGAATAATGAATTAAGTGCCGGAGTAATAATGACGCCTATCATAAGGATAGCGGAAAATAGTGCTGCCCCTGCCAGGTATTTGTTGCTGAAAAATCCCAACTTAAAAATAGACTGGTAACGAGATCTTTCATTAAAAGCATGTACCACCTGGATTAGACCCAGGGTAGCAAAAGCCATCGTCACTGCTACTGGCTGCGAATAATTACTAATCCCTATAAAATAAGCGGTCAGGGTAAGAGCTCCCTGGAATATCCCCTGATAAATAATACTGATTCCCATACCTCCGGCAAATATACTGGCATTTGCAGGTCTGGGCTTATGTTTCATAATATCCTTTTCTCCTTCATCAATACCCAAAGCCAGAGCGGGAAATGTATCGGTAACCAGGTTAATCCATAAAATATGAATCGGAAACAGTATCGGCCAATTAAGCATGGTAGCAATAAATAAGGTAAGTATCTCCCCGATGTTGGCAGATAACAGAAATTGTATGGCTTTACGTATATTACTGTATATTTTTCGGCCTTCTTCCACGGCTAAAACGATAGTAGCAAAATTATCATCGGAAAGCACCATATCAGACACACCTTTGGCTACATCGGTGCCGGTTATACCCATACCTACACCTATATCGGCAGTTTTCAGGGCTGGTGCATCATTTACACCGTCTCCGGTCATAGCCACGATTTTGCCGTTTTGTCGCCAGGCATTTACTATCCGCACTTTATGTTCCGGAGATACACGGGCATATACCGAATACTGATGAACCTGCTGCAGAAAATCCTGATCAGATATCTTATCAAGTTCACTGCCGGAAATGACCTCGCTGTAATCTTTTATAATACCTAAATCAATGGCAATAGCTGCTGCCGTATCTCGGTGATCACCGGTAATCATAACCGGTCTGATACCCGCATCTTTACATACTTTTATAGCATCCCGCACTTCTTGCCGCGGCGGGTCAATCATGCCAACCAGGCCCAGGAAGATGAGATCATTTTCTGTATCAGCCGGGTTGGGATTGTCAACAGCAGTTTCACTGTCTTTATAAGCCATGGCCAGAACTCTTAAGGCTTTAGAGCCCATACCGGTGTTAGCCTGTTTAATATCCTGAAAGATAGCTTCATTCATTGTTTTAATCTGACCGTCAATCAGAATCCGGTTACATTTGCTGAGCAGTATATCCGGTGCACCCTTGGTTAATATACGATAAGTATTATTAATTTTATTTACCGTAGTCATTAATTTGCGGTCAGAGTCAAAGGGTATTTCTGCGGTTCTGGGGATAGTTGACTCCAGTTGTTCTTTTGTTATCCCCTCATCGGCAGCAAAATAAAGTAAAGCAGTTTCGGTGGGATCACCCAGTGCATTTAAGTGGCCATCTTCGCCCCGGTTTAAAACTCCATCATTGCATAGCGTCATCGCCTGCATGAATATATCCAGGTCAGCATCAATTTTCAGCTCATCATCAGCGTTAAAGCGGCGGTTACCAACATAAATCTCCCGCACCGTCATTTTATTTAAGGTGAGAGTTCCGGTTTTATCCGAGCAGATTATTTCTGTACTGCCCAGGGTTTCAACTGCCGACAGCTTACGAATTATAGCATTTCGGCGTGCCATTTTCTGAACGCCCAGGGCCAGAACAATCGTAACAATGGCGGGCAATCCTTCCGGTATAGCAGCAACTGCCAGACTAACCGCAATCATAAACATTTCCAGGATTTCCCTTTGCTGCATGATGCCGGCAATAAAGATAGCGGCTGCAATTATAATCACGCCTATAGACAGGTATTTTCCTAATTCAGCTAGCTTCTTCTGCAGAGGAGTTTCTTCTACCGTGGTGGTGTTGATATGGGCGGCAATTTTACCTACCTCGGTATTCATTCCCGTAGCTACTGCCACACCGGTCGCCCGTCCATAAGTAACGCTGGTGCCCAGATAGGCCATGTTTACTCTGTCACCGATAACAATGTCCGCTGTCTCGATTATATCAGTATTCTTTTCTACAGGTACCGACTCACCGGTAAGAGCAGCTTCTTCAACCTTTAAACTGGCCACATCAATAAGTCTGAGGTCAGCCGGAATATAATCCCCTGCTTCTACCAGCACTATATCGCCGGGCACTATTTCTTCTGACTTTAATTTCTGCTCTTGCCCGTCCCTTTGCACCCGGGCATAAGGTGAAGACATTTTTTTTAATTCGGCCAGAGCTTTTTCCGCCTTGCTTTCCTGCGCAACCCCTAAAAAGGCATTTAATAATACGACAAAAGATATTATGGCAGTATCAGCCAGCTCACCTAAAAATCCGGCAATGGCGGCTGCTACTAATAAAATGATTATCATCACATCTTTAAACTGCAATAAAAACATCATCAGCAAAGTTTTGCGACCCTGTTCCTGTAACTCATTTTTTCCGTACTTCTCCAATCTGGCCAGGGCTTCGCTTTCGGTTAAACCAGCTTTACTGGTATTCAGGCTTTCCAATACTTTTTCCGTTGGCATGGTATGAAAACAAACTGCCGAATCAATATCCCGGTATTCCTTTTCCATCACCGGATCTACCTCCACATCTAAAATAAATAATGCCCAAAAGAAAAGACTTTTAACATATGTCCACATAATGAGGAATATGTTAAAAGTCTTGCTTCTCCCGATAATATATTAGGGGATATAAAGCCAGGCCCGAAGGTCGTATTGTTGACTTTAACCAAATAAGCTACTCCCTTTTAACATCTCATATTTTACCATAATGAATTGTTAACCGTAAAGAAGATTTATCCAGTACCTAATAATCTTCCTCTAACTCCACAAACTAAAGCTATAATCATTAAGAGTGGAGTTGATGTTATGCCGGAACATAATTTTAGTAATCACTTAATTCATGAAAAATCCCCCTACCTACTCCAGCATGCCCACAACCCTGTTAACTGGTACCCCTGGGGGGATGCGGCTTTTGCCAGGGCCACAGAAGAGGATAAACCTATCTTCTTAAGTATAGGCTATTCCACCTGCCACTGGTGCCATGTCATGGAAAGGGAGTCCTTCGAGGATACTGAGGTAGCGGATCTACTTAACCGGGATTTTATAGCCATCAAGGTAGATCGGGAGGAACGCCCGGATATTGATAGCATTTATATGCGGGCTTGCCAGGCCTTAACCGGACATGGGGGATGGCCTTTGACCATTATAATGACCCCGGAGCAAAAACCGTTTTTTGCTGCTACTTATATTCCCAAAAATAGCCGGGGCCAAATGCCGGGTTTAACCGAACTGTTACCCCGTATTATTGAATTATGGGGAAGTGAGCGTCAGCGTATTGAGGATTCAGGCAATAGATTAAGGGAAATGCTGGGGCAAACTGAAGAAAATATAAGCCAGGATTTAGAAGAAGATATTTTTAAAACTGCCCGGGAGCATTTGAGCCGCGGCTTTGACCGGGAGTGGGGAGGATTCAGCCCGGCACCTAAATTTCCAACACCCCATAATGTCTATTTTTTATTGCGCTGCTATTATTTCTTCCAGGATAAAACTGCCCTGGATATGGCAGAAAAGAATCTGGAGGCTATGTACCGGGGAGGGGTTTACGATCATGTAGGGGGTGGCTTTGCCCGTTACTCTACTGACCGTTTTTGGTTGGTACCGCACTTTGAGAAAATGCTCTATGATAACGCTCTGTTGGCCCTGGCCTACCTGGAAGCCTACCAGATTACCGGTAAAGAACTTTATGCCCGGGTAGCCCGGGATGTTTTCACTTATATTTTGCGGGGCATGACTTCTTTGGAAGGTGGTTTCTATTCTGCCCAGGATGCTGATTCCGAAGGAGTAGAGGGTAAATTCTATGTTTGGAGCCGGGAAGAAATTAAAAATATAGTTGGAGAGCAAGATGCTCAATACCTGTACCAGGTCTATGATATAAGTGAAAAGGGAAATTTCGAGGGTAAAAATATTCCTAATCTTATCAAGGGTTTACCACCACAGTCGCAGTGGGCAAAACTGGACGAATTACGGGCGAAACTTTTTCAGGAACGGGAAAAACGGGTACACCCACATCGGGATGATAAGATTCTAAGTGGCTGGAACGGTATGATGATAGCTGCTCTAGCTTATGGGAGCAGGGTACTGCATGAACCCCAGTATCTGCTGGCAGCTTCCCGGGCAGCTGATTTTATATTGGAAAAACTATGCGGGTCCGATGGCCGTCTGCTGGCTCGTTATCGTGATGGTGAAGCTATGTATAAGGCTTATGCCCTGGATTATGCTGCGATGATATGGGGACTGTTGGAATTGTATCAGGCTGGTCTTGATAGTAAATACCTAAATTCAGCCTTAAAGCTTAATAAAGATTTGCTTAGATATTTCTGGGATGAAAGCTCAGGTGGCCTATTTCTCTATGGCAGCGATGCTGAACAATTGCTTACTCGACCTAAGGAAGCATATGATGGAGCCCTTCCTGGAGATAACTCGGTGGCGGCCTTTAATTTTTTACGCCTGGGACGGTTAACTGGTGATCATTTATTGGAGGAAAAAGCAGAGCAAACTATTAGAGCCTTTGCCGAAGGAATTAACCAGCATCCTACGGCTTATACGTTTTTCTTGACTGCTGCTCTTTTTTATAAACAGCCGGGGAGAGATATTGTTATTGTAGGGAAAAGGAACGAGAAGGATACCAGGGCTATGATTGAAGCTGTTAATGAGCGGTTTTTACCGGATACGCTTATCATTTTTAAAGACCCAGCTGAGAAAACCCTGGACGAAATAGTGCCTTTTATAAAGGATATGGCAATAATAGACAATAAGGCAACTGCATATATTTGTGAAAATTTCAGCTGCCAGCAGCCAATTACTGATATAGAGGCTCTGAAGGATATAATACAAAAATAACTATCCTTGTCATCCTGAACGAAGTGAAGGATCTTTCACCGGAATATCATATCAGATCCTTCGCTACGCTCAGGATGACACCCACGAGTGAGGGGTCAGGGGTGAGGGGTAAGGATTGTAGAGCCAGGCCCCTATGCCTGCTGGATTGCTTACCCTTACCGGCAAATAAACTGCCTGCCCGCGGGCGAACACATGGGTTCGCCCCTACAGGTTACGTGCTCCCGATACAGGATATAGCCATCCGGCATGTGACACAACAAAAACGTCCCCCTGTGTCCCAGTACATCAGGCATAGGTTCGCCCCTAAAAGTTACGTATCCCCTGAAAATATAGGCTCAGTTAATGCTGGGCTTTTTTTATGTATAAATTATTTATTGCTGGAGTATAATAAATGCAATATAATAGCAAATGATAATAGATATTATTTAGGAGGCATTGTTAATGACCGGGCTTATAAATAAGCTTTCCGATCGTGGCTATAAAGTAACTCCCCAGCGGCGTATTATCCTGCAGGTGCTCAGTGACAGTCACAGGCATTTAAGTGCTGAAGAAATTGCTGATGAGGTTAAACAAATTGAACCGGGTATATCAGTAGCTACGGTCTATCGTAACCTTAACCTGCTCGTAGACATTGGTATGGTAAGCCGGCTGGATTTACATGAAGGACCAGCCCGCTATGAATTGAATCAAGGGCACAACCATCACCTGGTCTGCCTGGGCTGTGGTAATGCTATTAAGCTGGGTGTTTGCCCTATGCAGGGGGAAATAAAAAAAATAATAGAGGACACTGGTTTTGAAGTGGACAGCCACCATTTTGAGATAACTGGGTACTGCCGGGAATGCCAGGAACGGCACCAGAAATCATGATAGGAGGAGAAATAATCGTGTCAAAAGGACCGCGTGTGCCCTTTAGGGTATCCCCTCAACACGTTTGCGTCTATTAAATAAAATGAAAGCAGGGTGAAAGTTAATGTTCAGTTTTAAAAAAACGGCTGTTATTACGGCCCTCCTATTAATAATGGCACTTCTGCTGGTTGGATGTAATGCCGGCAAGGAAACTGCCCAACCGGTCACGGATAATAAAAAGAACAATAAGCGTATAGTATTTGTCAGCATTCTGCCCCAGGCTGATTTTGTGCGGCAATTAGGGGGGGACCGGGTAGAGGTAAGTGTAATGATGCCGCCCGGTGCCAATGAACATAATTATGAACCGGATACCGGCCAGTTAAAAGCCCTCAGCCAGGCTGACCTCTATGTTAAGGTAGGGCACCTGCCTTTTGAAGAGGCTTGGATGGAAAGGTTTATCTCAACCAACCGGGACATGCTGGTAGTTGATTCTTCCCAATCAATAGAAATGATAGAGCATAATCCGCACATTTGGTTGTCACCGCGATTGGTAAAGATACAGGCGAATACCATTAGTGCTGCTCTGGTGCAGTTAGACCCGGAAAACCAGGATTATTACCTGCAGCAGAAACAGATTTTCCTTAAGGAATTGGATAAATTGGACCAGGAAATAACCACCACCTTAAGCGGAGTAAAGGGTAAGAGCTTCCTGGTTTATCATCCCGCCTGGGGGTACTTTGCCCGGGATTATGGTTTGCAGGAAGTTGCTATCGAAGAGCACGGTAAGGAACCGGGCGCCCGGGAAATGTCCCGTATTATTGATTATGCTAAAAAGAATCAAATCAAGACCATTTTTGATTCCTCCCAGCATAGTACTCATAGTGCTGATGCTATAGCAACGGAGTTGGGTGCCAGGGTAGTATTGCTTGATCCGTTACCGGAAAACTATATGGATAACATGCGTAAGGTGGCTAAAACTATGGCCGAGGAACTGGGCAGGGAGTAATAAAGATATAATGGGCAAACCAGTAATTGAAATAAAAAATCTATTTGTTGACCTGGATGGGGTAACCGTTTTGGAGCATGTAAATCTGACGGTTAATGAGTACGATTTTCTAGGTATCATTGGCCCCAACGGCGGAGGTAAGACTACCCTCTTGCGGGTGCTTCTAGGTCTGGTTAAACCGGTAAGGGGCAAGGTCAGGATTATGGGGGAGTCAGTGGAAAAAAACCGGCACCTGCTAGGATATGTACCCCAATACGCTGTTTTTGACCGCAGTTTTCCTATAAGCGTCGGGGAAGTTGTGATTAGTGCACGATTGGCGCGAAAACAGGGAAGAAGATTTTCCCGTGAGGATTACAAAATTGCTGATGCAGCTCTGGAACGGGTGGAAATGCTGCCTTTACGCTCACGCCAAATGGGGGAATTGTCAGGCGGGGAGAGGCAGCGGGTTCTGGTAGCTCGGGCTCTGGCCGCCCAGCCCCGGATATTACTTTTGGACGAACCTACGGCCAGTGTGGACAGCCGTTTTGCTGCCGGTTTCTATGAGCTTTTACAGGAACTTAACCAGGAAATGACCCTGATTCTAGTTTCCCATGATATTAGCGCAGTTTCAACTTATGTTAAAACCCTGGCCTGTTTAAACCGTACCCTGTTTTACGAAAACTCCCGGGAGCTGAGCCAGGAAATGATTGAAAATACCTATCACTGCCCGGTAGATCTCATTGCCCATGGGATTCCCCATCGGGTATTACCACCACATAACGGGGTGGTGGGCTCATAATGGAAATATTGCAATTTGAGTTTATGCGCAATGCCCTACTGGTAGGCCTGCTAGTAAGTGTTGCCTGTGGTATGATTGGAACCTATGTGGTAGTAAAGAGGATAGTTTTTATTAGCGGTGGTATATCGCATACTGCCTATGGTGGGATTGGCCTGGGCTATTACCTGGGTTTTAACCCTATGCTGGGAGCAACTCTTTTTACCATTATTTCGGCACTGGGAATGGGGCTGGTGCAGCAGCGCAGCAGCCAGCGGCAGGATACGGTTATTGGAGTCATGTGGGCAGTAGGAATGGCATTGGGAATAATGTTTGTCAAGCTATCTCCAGGCTACACTGCCGATTTAATGAGCTATCTTTTTGGCAGTATACTTACTGTACCTCAGCGTGATATTCTATTTATACTGCTGCTCGATTTGTTAATTATAGCTGCTGTCTTCAGGTATTTTGAAGAATTTAAAGCCATAGCCTTTGACGAGGAATTTGCCCGAGTAAGCGGCTTGAAAGTAGAGTTCTTTAATATTTTATTACTTATCCTGGTAGCCCTGACGGTAGTAGTTATGATCCGGGCTGTTGGTATCATACTGGTCATTGCACTTTTGACTATTCCTCCTGCTATAGCGGGGGAATTCAGCCGGGGGCTAAAGGGTATGATGGGGTTTTCAGTGGTACTGGGGATTATATTTACCACGGCCGGTCTTTACTTATCCTATCTCTTTGACCTTCCCTCCGGAGCCACTATAATCCTGGTGGCAGCAGCCGGGTATATTCT
>JAAYCQ010000152.1 GCA_012729715.1 Syntrophomonadaceae bacterium | reverse complement strand
GGAAGGGTGATTATGGCCTCACGTAATTGGGTAATAGTATTACTAAGCTCACCCAGTTTCGCTTCCACCCTTATTAACAGATAGGCTGAAACCGCAATGGGGAAGCCTACATTACCGATGATGTTTAGTAATTCCTCCACTTTAAAATCACTTCCTTTCTTTTTATTCCTTATATATCCGTAATTTAAAAGCGGGCAGATATACTGCCCGCCTGTGAGGTGCTAGACTTAAGCCAGATCGAATTCTTCAATGTCTCTGCTTACTAGTCTGGCTCCGATTTTCCCGGTTAGATTACCACTGTTGCTGCCAAAAATGTTTTTGTTAATAAGATTATCCATAGTGGTTGAGATTTCGGCGGCGGTGATATCTGCCCGGATATCATATACCCTTATACAATGCGTGCGATTAAGCTCGGTAGCAAAATCCATTTCCAGGGTTCTTTGAACAGCCATTTTTTTCCCTCCTTTCCTAAAGAATATGGTTCTCCTACCTCCTACAGGTTAATAATTTCCACGATATCCCGGCGTTGCACGGCTACGTTGGTTTTATCCTGCAAGCCAAGCAGGTCCTGGGCCACGGCGTAGATGTCCTCATTAGCGGCTTCAGGTTTTACCTTTTTAAAGGAACGATTTTTAAACAGCTGCTGTCCCGAGGCGCCGATTCCGTTATCCATAACCAGAACCAGATCAGTAGACACAATATTACTACTAACTGCCATTCTCTTACACCTCCCTCCCTTTTCTTGCCCGGTAGTCTTCCGGGCTAGTTCCTATTTTAGGGAGGAGGGCAGGATAAGCATATTTATGGGAAAATAGATAGAAGCAGCATGCAGAAGCAAAAAAATGCTTTCTGGTTAATACCATGGTTAAGGTTTATAAAGCAGGGCAGCAAATAAACATAGCTTATTTATTTTCCTTAAGAAAAAGAATTTTTAATTCCACCATAAAAGGAGCAGGAGTAAGGGGGTGAGGGAAGCTGCCTTACTATTATTTTGGGCTGCCCTGTTATACAATGATTGGTAAGAAAAGTTATATGGAGGGAGAGATATGGATAGCAAACTGCTGGATCAAGTAGTATCCGTTCTGGCCAGTTCAAATAATACAGTAGTGGTAACCGGGGCCGGGATTAGTACCGAAGCCGGAATCCCTGACTTTCGCGGAGAAAAGGGGATTTACCGTACCATGGGTGAAGATCGGGTAATGAGCATAATTAATATCAGTACCTTTCAGAGAGACCCTAAGCGCTTTTATGAATTTTATCGCCAGGTTTTTGACTTTCCACCGGTTGAGCCCAGCCTGGCCCATAAGATGCTGGCAGATATGGAGAAGAAGGGCAGAGTAAAGGCGGTAGTTACCCAGAATATTGATGGTTTACATGAGAAGGCGGGCAGTAAGAATGTTATTGCCGTACACGGTAATGCCGACCGTTTTATTTGTACCCGAAGAAGGTGCGGTAAGTATTATAGCAGTGACCTTGTTCGGGAGATTAAGGAAATAGTTCCGGAATGCCCTGAATGTGGCGGTATCCTTAAACCGGATGTAGTACTTTTCGGAGAGCCTATTCAGGGTTATATAGATGCTCGAGAGCGAATAATGGCTGCCCGGGTACTGGTTGTAATTGGTTCTTCTCTTACGGTTTATCCCCTGGCTGGATTTGTAAAGGAATTTAGTACCTTTTATCAGGATTTAATTATTATTAATAAAGGCCCTACCCATATGGATCACGCTGCCCTGGTTAAAATCGAAGTAGGTGATTCCAGTACCGGAAAAATATTACAGGAAATCGACCGGCGTCTGGGGTAAGGTGACAGGGGGTGACAGGGGACGGTTCCTCTGTCACCTGAAGCACGTAATCTGTAAGGGCGAACCCGTGTGTTCGCCCGCAGGTTACCTCGAACAGACAGGTGATAATAAACGGACAGGTATCTGCCCAACAACGGGCAGACACATGGGTCTGCCCCTACAATAAGATTAAAACTGCACAAGCTCACGATATAGTTGTTCGTAAGCGTCCAATTCTTTTTCCACCGAATATTTTTGCTCTACCAGGTGACGGGCGTTTTCACCCATCTGCCGGCACAACTCCTGATTTAGTATCAGCTTACGGGCGACAGCGACCAGATCATCCTGGTTATGTACATAGTAACCTTCCACACCGTTTTCAATGATATTAATATTTCCGGGTACAGCCGTTAGCAGGCAAGGTTTACCCAGGCTCATTGCTTCCAGGGCGGCCTGGGGTTGTCCTTCGGCATGGGAGGTGTTGAGTACCACATCACCGTTAGATAACAGGCTATACATCTGTTGGTGAGGAAATTCACCCGGATAGATAACCCAGGGCAAATCATTTATACGATTCAGCATGCGGTCACTATATTGTTTATCAATTATGGCGCCGAGAATCAGCAGACGCAGGTGAGGAAATTCCGGTTGCAATTTTTCCAGTCCATCTATAGCCAGTTCCAGGTTTTTAACGGGTCGGATTCCACTGGGCAGAAGGAAGACAAAGTCATCTTCATTTAATCCTAACTGGCTGCGGTCCGGGCCATCTCCTTTTTCCAGGGAAACTCCCTGGGGAATGGTAACTAATTTTACCAGGTTCTCGGGATACAGTTTTTCAAATATAGTTTCAAAATAGTCATCAAAAATAACTATACGGTGGACGGCATTTAGTGTACGGGCAATAATTGGTTGCCGATTTAAGACGAGGTCGTAGTTTATATCGGTTCCAGTTGTGGTCAGGAGCAGAGGAAGCCGGGTTATATCTGGGAAAGCGGATAAAACCCGGGCAAAATGAGTAATATTTAGTCCATGAATAAGGGAGTAGCGTTTTTCCCTTAAGTTCTTGTCCAACATTTCCTGCCAGTTATCTAATTCCAAAGATAGTAATTCTACATTCCATCCTCGTTGGCACAAGCCAATCTTCAGCCTTTCACTGGTAAGCTTATTACCGCGGGAATTTTTATGAAAAGGGGTTATCATAAGAATTCTGTAATCAGATATACGTAGCTGCATAAGTTTTTCATTATCTCCTAGATAGTAATTTTGAGTAAGGTAAAACACTCACTGTAATCGCATCCGGTAATCATTATCCCACGATAGCAATTAAGCCCCTTGATAGCTTCATCGTAATGGTAGTATTCCAATTGCGAAATATGCATTTGTAAAGCTGCCAGCTTTTGCTCTATAAACTCGCTGATATCCTCAGAATAGTGTACATCTTGGATAGGAGTCCATACCTCGTAGCCCAGAATAGTAGTTATTCTCCATGTTTCTGTACCGCATTCAGGGAAAAATGGCGCTCCCGCTCTTTGGCAGGCTTCCATCAAGAGGTGATGCGTTACCTGGTGATCCCGGTTGCCGTCCTGGCTATGTGGAATATATACTATATCTGGTTTAATATCCCTTATGATGCAGGTAATATTTATCAAGTTTTCTTTATTAAATTCAACATAGCCATCGGCCAATCGTAAAAAAATTAAGTTGCTTACCCCTAAATGGTTAGCTGCTTTGCGAGCCTCCTCCTCTCTCAGGGCAGCCAATTCTTCTTTAGAATAATGTATCCCGCCGGCATCTCCTGAGGTTATGTACATAATGGTAACCTGATTACCTGCTTGGCAGTGTTTGGCAATACTGCCTCCACAGCCGATAATATCATCATCCGGATGAGGAGCTACAATTAGAACCTGTTGCACTTGTCTACCTGCCTTTCATCTGGCTTTTGGTTAAGATTTTAACATAAGAAGTGGTAAGAAAATAGGGTGCTGGTAGCAAACAGTATAGGTATGGCAAAGTGCAGGGGTGACCCAAAGCACGGGGTTAATTATGAATTTTTAATTTTTAATTTTGAATTCAGGTAGAAATGCTTACGAATTCCTTTTATCACAGTCAACTTAAATCCCATCTGCTATTTTTATTTGTGGTTGTAGATTATCACCGAAAGAAAAAGCCCGAAGGCTAATCTACCTTCGGGCTTCGATAAAAACTTTACCCCTTCTGGCCTGCCGTAGCTACCTGCAGGTTATGAGCAATAATAAAGGCCTGGTTGCGGTTTTCCATGTGTACGGCTGCTTCCAGGCTGGAGCAGTTGATGTTCTGGTTAATGGCCTCCTTGGTCAATTTAATTACCAGCGGATCTTTGCTGGCAATAACCTGGGCAATTTCCATGGCCGTATCCATAAGTTGTTCTCTTTCTACACAGCGGGAAGCAAATCCTAATTGCATAGCTTCTTCAGCATGCATAAAACGGCCGGTATACATTAACTCATAAGCCCTGCCGGCACCAATCAGACGGGGCAGGAAATAGCTGGAACCCATATCTGCCCCCCCTATGCCTACGTTTATGAAAGCGGCATTGAACCTGGCATCAGGGGAAATAATACGAATATCTGAAGCCAGAGCAAAAGACATACCTGCACCAGCGGCAGCACCGTGAACTACGCAGATAATCGGCTGGGGCATTTCCCGCATAGCAATTTCGATTTTCCCCAGGTACCATTGGAAATCATATAAAACTGGAAACTGCATCATCTCTGGTTGAAATACATCGGCTACGTCCATACCGCCACAGAAGCCTTTTTCCCCTTCGGCCCGCAGGATTACCACCCTAATATCGAAGTCATGCTGTAGCCTGGTCCATAAATCCACCAGTTCTTTTGTCATCTGACGGTTCATAGCATTCAGTTTTTGCGGTCGATTTAAACTAACCACCAATATTCCAGGATCCCTGACTTCAGTTTTTAAAGTTTCATAAGTATAATCAGCCATAATACACCCTCCCCGTAAATTTGTCTAACTAAATAATACCACATTTGTTATTACGTATACGTTTATTATCTTAGAAAAATAAGAAGGTGACAGGGGACGGTTCCTGTGTCACCCCTGCAGGGGTGACACAGGAACCGTCCCCTGTCACCTTCTTATTTTTCTAAGATAATAAACGTATACGTAATAACAAATGTGGTATTATTTAGTTAGACAAATTTACGGGGAGGGTGTATTATGGCTGATTATACTTATGAAACTTTAAAAACTGAAGTCAGGGATCCTGGAATATTGGTGGTTAGTTTAAATCGACCGCAAAAACTGAATGCTATGAACCGTCAGATGACAAAAGAACTGGTGGATTTATGGACCAGGCTACAGCATGACTTCGATATTAGGGTGGTAATCCTGCGGGCCGAAGGGGAAAAAGGCTTCTGTGGCGGTATGGACGTAGCCGATGTATTTCAACCAGAGATGATGCAGTTTCCAGTTTTATATGATTTCCAATGGTACCTGGGGAAAATCGAAATTGCTATGCGGGAAATGCCCCAGCCGATTATCTGCGTAGTTCACGGTGCTGCCGCTGGTGCAGGTATGTCTTTTGCTCTGGCTTCAGATATTCGTATTATTTCCCCTGATGCCAGGTTCAATGCCGCTTTCATAAACGTAGGCATAGGGGGGGCAGATATGGGTTCCAGCTATTTCCTGCCCCGTCTGATTGGTGCCGGCAGGGCTTATGAGTTAATGTATACCGGCCGTTTTATGCATGCTGAAGAAGCTATGCAATTAGGATTTGCTTCCCGCTGTGTAGAAAGAGAACAACTTATGGATACGGCCATGGAAATTGCCCAGGTTATTGCCAGCAAAGATCCGCTGGTAATTAAATTGACCAAGGAGGCCATTAACCAGAACATCAACTGCTCCAGCCTGGAAGCAGCCGTACACATGGAAAACCGCAACCAGGCCTTTATTATTGCTCATAACCTGCAGGTAGCTACGGCAGGCCAGAAGGGGTAAAGTTTTTATCGAAGCCCGAAGGTAGATTAGCCTTCGGGCTTTTTCTTTCGGTGATAATCTACAACCACAAATAAAAATAGCAGATGGGATTTAAGTTGACTGTGATAAAAGGAATTCGTAAGCATTTCTACCTGAATTCAAAATTAAAAATTAAAAATTCATAATTAACCCCGTGCTTTGGGTCACCCCTGCACTTTGCCATACCTATACTGTTTGCTACCAGCACCCTATTTTCTTACCACTTCTTATGTTAAAATCTTAACCAAAAGCCAGATGAAAGGCAGGTAGACAAGTGCAACAGGTTCTAATTGTAGCTCCTCATCCGGATGATGATATTATCGGCTGTGGAGGCAGTATTGCCAAACACTGCCAAGCAGGTAATCAGGTTACCATTATGTACATAACCTCAGGAGATGCCGGCGGGATACATTATTCTAAAGAAGAATTGGCTGCCCTGAGAGAGGAGGAGGCTCGCAAAGCAGCTAACCATTTAGGGGTAAGCAACTTAATTTTTTTACGATTGGCCGATGGCTATGTTGAATTTAATAAAGAAAACTTGATAAATATTACCTGCATCATAAGGGATATTAAACCAGATATAGTATATATTCCACATAGCCAGGACGGCAACCGGGATCACCAGGTAACGCATCACCTCTTGATGGAAGCCTGCCAAAGAGCGGGAGCGCCATTTTTCCCTGAATGCGGTACAGAAACATGGAGAATAACTACTATTCTGGGCTACGAGGTATGGACTCCTATCCAAGATGTACACTATTCTGAGGATATCAGCGAGTTTATAGAGCAAAAGCTGGCAGCTTTACAAATGCATATTTCGCAATTGGAATACTACCATTACGATGAAGCTATCAAGGGGCTTAATTGCTATCGTGGGATAATGATTACCGGATGCGATTACAGTGAGTGTTTTACCTTACTCAAAATTACTATCTAGGAGATAATGAAAAACTTATGCAGCTACGTATATCTGATTACAGAATTCTTATGATAACCCCTTTTCATAAAAATTCCCGCGGTAATAAGCTTACCAGTGAAAGGCTGAAGATTGGCTTGTGCCAACGAGGATGGAATGTAGAATTACTATCTTTGGAATTAGATAACTGGCAGGAAATGTTGGACAAGAACTTAAGGGAAAAACGCTACTCCCTTATTCATGGACTAAATATTACTCATTTTGCCCGGGTTTTATCCGCTTTCCCAGATATAACCCGGCTTCCTCTGCTCCTGACCACAACTGGAACCGATATAAACTACGACCTCGTCTTAAATCGGCAACCAATTATTGCCCGTACACTAAATGCCGTCCACCGTATAGTTATTTTTGATGACTATTTTGAAACTATATTTGAAAAACTGTATCCCGAGAACCTGGTAAAATTAGTTACCATTCCCCAGGGAGTTTCCCTGGAAAAAGGAGATGGCCCGGACCGCAGCCAGTTAGGATTAAATGAAGATGACTTTGTCTTCCTTCTGCCCAGTGGAATCCGACCCGTTAAAAACCTGGAACTGGCTATAGATGGACTGGAAAAATTGCAACCGGAATTTCCTCACCTGCGTCTGCTGATTCTCGGCGCCATAATTGATAAACAATATAGTGACCGCATGCTGAATCGTATAAATGATTTGCCCTGGGTTATCTATCCGGGTGAATTTCCTCACCAACAGATGTATAGCCTGTTATCTAACGGTGATGTGGTACTCAACACCTCCCATGCCGAAGGACAACCCCAGGCCGCCCTGGAAGCAATGAGCCTGGGTAAACCTTGCCTGCTAACGGCTGTACCCGGAAATATTAATATCATTGAAAACGGTGTGGAAGGTTACTATGTACATAACCAGGATGATCTGGTCGCTGTCGCCCGTAAGCTGATACTAAATCAGGAGTTGTGCCGGCAGATGGGTGAAAACGCCCGTCACCTGGTAGAGCAAAAATATTCGGTGGAAAAAGAATTGGACGCTTACGAACAACTATATCGTGAGCTTGTGCAGTTTTAATCTTATTGTAGGGGCAGACCCATGTGTCTGCCCGTTGTTGGGCAGATACCTGTCCGTTTATTATCACCTGTCTGTTCGAGGTAACCTGCGGGCGAACACACGGGTTCGCCCTTACAGATTACGTGCTTCAGGTGACAGAGGAACCGTCCCCTGTCACCCCCTGTCACCTTACCCCAGACGCCGGTCGATTTCCTGTAATATTTTTCCGGTACTGGAATCACCTACTTCGATTTTAACCAGGGCAGCGTGATCCATATGGGTAGGGCCTTTATTAATAATAATTAAATCCTGATAAAAGGTACTAAATTCCTTTACAAATCCAGCCAGGGGATAAACCGTAAGAGAAGAACCAATTACAACCAGTACCCGGGCAGCCATTATTCGCTCTCGAGCATCTATATAACCCTGAATAGGCTCTCCGAAAAGTACTACATCCGGTTTAAGGATACCGCCACATTCAGGGCATTCCGGAACTATTTCCTTAATCTCCCGAACAAGGTCACTGCTATAATACTTACCGCACCTTCTTCGGGTACAAATAAAACGGTCGGCATTACCGTGTACGGCAATAACATTCTTACTGCCCGCCTTCTCATGTAAACCATCAATATTCTGGGTAACTACCGCCTTTACTCTGCCCTTCTTCTCCATATCTGCCAGCATCTTATGGGCCAGGCTGGGCTCAACCGGTGGAAAGTCAAAAACCTGGCGATAAAATTCATAAAAGCGCTTAGGGTCTCTCTGAAAGGTACTGATATTAATTATGCTCATTACCCGATCTTCACCCATGGTACGGTAAATCCCCTTTTCTCCGCGAAAGTCAGGGATTCCGGCTTCGGTACTAATCCCGGCCCCGGTTACCACTACTGTATTATTTGAACTGGCCAGAACGGATACTACTTGATCCAGCAGTTTGCTATCCATATCTCTCCCTCCATATAACTTTTCTTACCAATCATTGTATAACAGGGCAGCCCAAAATAATAGTAAGGCAGCTTCCCTCACCCCCTTACTCCTGCTCCTTTTATGGTGGAATTAAAAATTCTTTTTCTTAAGGAAAATAAATAAGCTATGTTTATTTGCTGCCCTGCTTTATAAACCTTAACCATGGTATTAACCAGAAAGCATTTTTTTGCTTCTGCATGCTGCTTCTATCTATTTTCCCATAAATATGCTTATCCTGCCCTCCTCCCTAAAATAGGAACTAGCCCGGAAGACTACCGGGCAAGAAAAGGGAGGGAGGTGTAAGAGAATGGCAGTTAGTAGTAATATTGTGTCTACTGATCTGGTTCTGGTTATGGATAACGGAATCGGCGCCTCGGGACAGCAGCTGTTTAAAAATCGTTCCTTTAAAAAGGTAAAACCTGAAGCCGCTAATGAGGACATCTACGCCGTGGCCCAGGACCTGCTTGGCTTGCAGGATAAAACCAACGTAGCCGTGCAACGCCGGGATATCGTGGAAATTATTAACCTGTAGGAGGTAGGAGAACCATATTCTTTAGGAAAGGAGGGAAAAAAATGGCTGTTCAAAGAACCCTGGAAATGGATTTTGCTACCGAGCTTAATCGCACGCATTGTATAAGGGTATATGATATCCGGGCAGATATCACCGCCGCCGAAATCTCAACCACTATGGATAATCTTATTAACAAAAACATTTTTGGCAGCAACAGTGGTAATCTAACCGGGAAAATCGGAGCCAGACTAGTAAGCAGAGACATTGAAGAATTCGATCTGGCTTAAGTCTAGCACCTCACAGGCGGGCAGTATATCTGCCCGCTTTTAAATTACGGATATATAAGGAATAAAAAGAAAGGAAGTGATTTTAAAGTGGAGGAATTACTAAACATCATCGGTAATGTAGGCTTCCCCATTGCGGTTTCAGCCTATCTGTTAATAAGGGTGGAAGCGAAACTGGGTGAGCTTAGTAATACTATTACCCAATTACGTGAGGCCATAATCACCCTTCC
>JAAYCQ010000151.1 GCA_012729715.1 Syntrophomonadaceae bacterium | reverse complement strand
GGCAAAACCTGCCGACTGGAAAAATATATAACCCTTGCCGGGCACTCCTGAGCCATTTTTCTAATATGCATATCCTCATAATTCAATACAGTATAGTCATCCCTGTTCTGGCAAGCAAATATCCTGGCTTTAGCCTTAATATAGCCCTCCATGCTTTTGTGCCGATCCAGGTGGTCAGGGGTTATGTTTATTAATGCGCTTATATGAGGCCGAAAATGATAGGTAGTTTCCAGTTGAAAACTGGAGGCTTCTACCACAATTACTCCCCCCGTCATACTATCAACCAGAGTAGTAAGGGGAATTCCTATATTTCCTCCGGCCAAGGCCCTGCGGCCATCCGCAGCTAGAATTGCCTGTAATAATGAAACGGTAGTAGTCTTGCCGTTAGTACCACTTATAGCATATAAGTCCACAACGTCCGGTTTAAGTAAATAAGCCAGCTCCAGCTCACCTATTACCGGTACCCCGGCATTATTAGCCTGAATGAAGGGTTCTATATCCAGGGGTACACCCGGACTGGCAATCAGAAGGTCAAATCTATCCTTACTAACCTGGGGGTAACTGCCGGCATACACGTCTACCCCCAGTGCTTCCATTTCTAATAAAATGTCCCCTAATTCATCACTAGTTTTTCGATCACAGGCAAAAAGAACAGCCTCTCTTGCAGTCAGGGATTTAACTGCGGCTATTCCGCTGCGGGCTATTCCAACTACCAGAATCCTCTTGCCTTTAAATTCCAATATAACTACACTTCCTATCTAATTCCTATACCTTTAAAGCCCAATAGCCCCACGATAACAAAAAGGAGCGAAACTATAGAAAAGACTTTAACTATTCTGGTCTCCGGCCAGCCTTTCAGTTCAAAATGATGGTGCAAGGGACTCATCAGAAACACCCGTTTACCGGTGGTCTGAAACCAAAACACTTGTATGATCACGCTTAGAGCCTCAATAACATATACCCCACCAATAATAAGTAAAAAAATTTCCGAACGACTGATAGCAGCTACTGCCGCTATAGCTCCACCCAGAGCCATAGAACCAGTGTCTCCCATAAATACCCGCGCCGGGTAATGATTAAAGATTAGAAAGCCAATACAGGCTCCCGCAAGAGCACCACAAAACACCGTAAGCTGGTAGTGTGAGGTCATGAGGCAAACCAGAGCATAAGCCAGGGCAACAAAAAGAGTAACCCCGGAAGCCAGTCCATCCAATCCATCAGTCAAGTTTACCGCATTGGAGGCAGATATTAACACTAGTATGAGAAACGGGATATATATATATCCTAAATCGATGACTGTTCCACTGAATGGAATAACAATTTCTGTACCCCGATGAAAATAATAAATTAACAGTAATCCGAATAAAAGACCAATTAGAAGCTGCAATAGTAGTTTTTCCCGGGCCCGTAAACCAAGTGAGCGTTTGAGTACTACTTTAATATAATCATCCCAGAAGCCAACAGCTCCAAAAGCCAGCATTACAAATACTGCACTGAGCGATTCTAAACTGCTGCCTGCCATGATAAATGTAGATGCCATTACTGCAGTAATGATAATTATACCGCCCATAGTAGGTGTACCTGCTTTGGCATAATGCCGCTGTGGACCTTCTTCCCTTATGCTCTGCCCTACTTTCAGCCTCTGTAAAAAAGGAATCATTAAAGGCCCCATAAGAGCAGAAACTACTATAGCTATAAAGGCAGCAATCAAAGTGTTTATCACATATCCTTGCAATCAGAAGCCTCCCTACTTTTCAATGGCTTTATGTAAATATCCATTGGCAAATAACTCATCAACCAGGGTTTCCAGTTGCATCCCCCGGGAAGCCTTGAACAGCAAGGTCCATTGGTTATCAACCCGGGTCTGCAAATATTCCAGTGCCTCCGCTTTAGTTGTAAAATGGCGTACTGTCTTCAAATTCATCCCCGCTTCCAGTGCACCTCGGGCTATATTTTGAGCTAAATTACCCACCGTCACCAGCAAGTTAACTCCTGATGTATAAGCAATTTGTCCTATCTTCAGATGGGCTTCGGTTTCCAGGTTGCCCAGTTCAAACATATCCCCTAAAACAGCGAGATATTTGCCAGGAGCAGCCAATACCCGGCCAGTCTCCAAAGCTGCTGCCATTGAAACCGGGTTGGCGTTATAAGTATCATTAATAACTGCTCCGCCACTTTCCAGGTTGATGATATTTAAGCGATTACCGCTGGGTGTATAATCCAGTAAACTCTTTTTTATTAATTCTATATCTATCCCTAGCAATAGAGCCATAGCAGCAGCAGCTACAATATTAAGAGCCAGCCTTCCGGCGGGCAGGGGAAAGAATAAGGTTTCCTGTTGATTTTGCCAGCGCATCTTTATTTCCATCCCGATATTGCTTACCTGGCAGTTGATTACTTGAAAATCACAATCACCATTATAGCCAAAGGTATATTTTCGGCAAGAATACTCTCGAGCAGTTTCTATTAGTAGTTTATAATCACCATTAATAAGGGCAAACCCATCTTCGGGTATTTCTGCTAATACTTCACATTTAGCCCGGGCAATATTCTCCAGGCTGCCCAAAGTTTCGAGGTGTACCGGTTCGACATTACTTATTAGAGCAAATTGCGGACTAGCAATGGCTGACAGACGCTGTATCTCACCCAATGCCGCCATACCCATCTCCACTACCGCTGCCTGGTAACTCTCATCCAGCTGCAACAGAGTTAGAGGCAGGCCAATATCGTTATTATAGTTTCCTTGCGTTTTAAGGGTTTTCCAGGTAGATGACAAAAATAAAGCTAACAGGTCTTTAATGGTGGTTTTACCTACACTACCGGTAACTGCTATCACCGGTATAGCAAAACATTTCCGGTAGGAGGCAGCCAGAGCCTGTAATGCTTCTAGAGTGTCATCTACTAGAATCAGGGTTTTGTCTTCACTGGACCCACCAATATCAATAACCCGTGAAACTACCGAAGCCCGGGCGCCTTCTTCCAGGGCTGCATTGACAAAATCATGCCCGTCAAATTTTTCGCCGCACAGGGCAATAAAAAGCGATTCCGCTTTAACCTTGCGAGAATCGGTAGTAACCCCGGTTATAATATGCCTATCATTTCCTGTGATAATCCGCCCGTTTATACTACGACAAACGAAATCCAGGCTTACTTGCACTATTTGCCCAATCCCTTCAAAAATTCTCTAGCAACTTTTCTATCATCAAAATCAAGCACCTTATCTTTAACCAACTGGTAAGTTTCGTGCCCCTTGCCGGCAATTATCAGTAAGTCTCCCGGGCGAGCCAGGTGTATGGCATGGTTTATAGCTTCCCGCCGATCAACGACAATAGCATAGCGCGAGTCTTTCACCCCATCCAGGCCAGGTACAATATCATTTATTATGGCTTGGGGGTCTTCACTGCGCGGGTTATCGGAGGTAACTACACAAAAGTCGCTATAACGTGCTGCTACTTCACCCATCAAGGGCCTTTTTCCCCGGTCGCGATCTCCTCCACAACCAAATACAGTTATTATGCGATTATTTGTTAACTGGCGAGCAGTTTTTAGGATGTTTTCCAAACCATCCGGAGTATGAGCATAATCAACTACTACCGTAAAATCCTGTCCTTCATCTACCTGTTCAAATCTTCCCGGTACGCCCTTAACCTTTTCCAAGGCAGTTTTTATTATTTCAAGACTAATTCCTTCTCCCAGACCGACAGCTATGGCAGCCAAAACATTGTAAATACTGAACATGCCGATTAATTTCACTTTAATGTTAACAGTTGAACCCTTACAGCATAGGGTAAACTTACTGCCCTTTAAACCAATCTTTACATTTTTAGCTTTTATGTCACTATTATCACTTAATCCATAAGTATACACCTTTGCATGGGCGGCCTGGATAAAATCCCGGGCATAGGTATCGTCTGCATTAACGACAACAAAATTCTCTTTACCTGACGGTATCATATCAAAAAGTCTAATCTTGGTTGACCGGTATTCCTGCATATTATTATGATAATCCAGATGATCCTGGGTTAGGTTGGTAAATATTGCTATGTTAAAATCTAGGCACTCTACCCGATATAAATCCAAAGCATGAGATGAAACTTCCATTACTACATACTGAGCCTTATTTTCGCGGCAAATTTCTATAAATTTTTCCGCTTCTGAAGCTTCCGGCGTGGTATGTCCAAAATCCATAGTCATATCATCCACCTGGGCATACAACGTGCCCATTAATCCGGTTTTTAGACCTGCTTCTTCCAGAATAGCTTTTATTAAATGGGTGGTAGTAGTTTTACCATTAGTTCCGGTTACCCCTATTACTTTCATATTATGCGAAGGTCGACCATAAAAATTGGAGGCCACAAGGGCCAGAGCTTTCCGGTTGTTTGAAGTCATTATTATAGTAGTTGCCTCAATCTGATCAACATTCTTTTCTATGAGGATAGCCGCAGCACCGTTTTTTATTGCCTCTTTTATATATAAATGGCCATCAGTTTTAAAACCGCTGATACATACAAAAAGGTAACCCGGTTCAACCTGGTGCGAATCATAAGCTATGCCTTTTATATCTATCCCAATGTCACCAGTAACAACGGTATATTCAATACCTTTGAGTAATTCAGCTAACAGCAATTTAGTTTCGCCTCCCTTTTAGCAAATTGAACCTTTCGTTCTACTCGCCTATCGGTTGAAACTTTACTTTGATACTTGAGCCTCTACTTACAACTTTCCCGGCAGAAGGTGATTGATCATAGGCCAGACCATATCCCTCAGGGATAAGGTGGAGCCCCAGATCAGATAGGATTTTGGCTACTTCCCGCATAGATTTTCCCTGTAAATCAGGTATAGTCACTTCACCATCTTTATCATCTTTATCATAAGGTGACAGAGATATTATTACTTGTGCCCCTGGCTGCAGTTTGGTCCTGGGCTGGGGAGTCTGCTGCCACACAATATTTCCACTACCACTGACTTTTGACTGTAACCCACGAGCATTCAATAGAGATAGTGCTTCTGCCAGCGGTAAATTAACCAGGTCAGGAACTAGCACATACTCCACCTTTTCTAACGTTTTGTTATTCTCTTGCGATTTATACATAGGAACTTCCAGGTAGTGAAGAGCGTCCTGCATAATATTTTTAAAAACTGGTGCCGCCACCCAACCACCAAAATAAGGGTATCCCTGCGGTGCATCAACTACTACCATACATACCAGGCGAGGATTTACTGCAGGGGCAAAACCGATGAATGAAGCAATATACTCGTTGCTAAGATAACCACCGCCGGGCTTGCTCTTCTCAGCAGTACCCGTTTTTCCGGCAACCCGGTAACCTTCTATATAGGCATTTTGCCCGGTACCAAGAGTGACTTCGTCTTCCAGTATCAAACATAATTGATGGGCGGTTTCTTCCGAAATTACCCGTCTCACTGCCTCCGGGTCACACTTTTTAATTACTTTGCCGTTATTATCTATTACCTGTTTAACCAAATGGGGCTTCATTAGTATTCCCCCGTTGGCAACTGCCGCTACCGCTGTTGTTAATTGTATGCTGGTAACAGCATTCGCCTGCCCAAAAGCCATAGTTGCGAGGTCAATTTGTTGAGCCTTCTTCTCGGGCACCAGTATCCCGCTGGCCTCACCAGGCAGGTCTATACCGGTCACTTTACCAAAACCAAAAGCTTTGACATAGTGGTAGTATTTATCGAGGCCTAAATCCAACCCTACCTGAACAAACCCTACGTTACAGGAGTTTTCTACTATCTGAGCAAAGGTTTGACTGCCATGGGCTCTGCCATGGGCACAACGAATAGTTTCTTTGCCCACTTTAATATGGCCCGGGCAGAAAAAACGGCTTTCCCCGTCAACTACTTTTTCTTCCATAGCCATGGCTGCAGTAATGATTTTCATGGTAGAGCCGGGTTCATAAGCATCATTAATAGCAAAATTGCGGCGGTTAGTGGCCGGATATTTCCCATAATTATTAGGATCAAAAGTTGGACGAGAAGCCAGAGCCAGTATCTCACCCGTAGCAGGGTCCATAACTATTACTGCCGCTGACTTGGCTCCACGCTCTTTAAAGACTTTTTCAATCTCTCTT
>JAAYCQ010000150.1 GCA_012729715.1 Syntrophomonadaceae bacterium | reverse complement strand
GATTAGCAAAGATATGCTGGAATTACTATTCCGTTCTGCCAGTATGCAGAGGTGGAACGATCATATCAGGCCTCATACCGGTTTTAGGGAGTTGGATAAACAAGCCCATAAGATGGTTTTTGCCTATGTCCTGGCCAAAACTGAGGAAAGCGACCGGGGTACATCCATTGACTGGCAGAGCTTGATTGAGGGTGGGATATTTGAGTTTCTGCAGCGCAGTATTCTAACTGATCTTAAACCAGACGTCTTTCACAAATTGATGGATCATAAAAGCCAGGAATTGAATGCCTGGGTGATTAACCAGATACAACCCTGTGTTGAAAGCATTAAGGGGGATTTTTTGCAAAAACTCAACCACTATCTCTTTAGTTCGAACTATTCATTTTTTGAGAAACGCATTCTGAAGGCTGCTCATTACCTGGCGACCAATTGGGAGTTTGAAATAATTTATCATTTAAATAAAGGCTTTTTTGGGCTGGAACGAACCAGTCAGAGCATAGCTAACGAGGTAGAGGAGTTCTATGACCTTGCCGGGGTACAGAAGTTTGTTCTGGGAAAGAAAACCCGCAATTTTATGGACCTGGTTGGACAACTACGTTTCCAACAAAGATGGGCCCAGTCACCCCGGGTCCCAGAGACCTCAGTACTGGGGCATATGTTGATTGTTGCTATTCTTTGCTACTTGTTTTCAGTAGAAATGGGAGCCGGTCCTAAACGAATCTATAATAACTTTTTTGCCGGATTATTTCATGATCTGCCCGAGGTTTTAACCAGGGATATCGTTTCTCCGGTAAAAAGGTCGGTAGAGGGCCTGGAAGAACTCATTAAAGAAATTGAAAAAGAGCAGTTTGCCGAGAGAATAATGCCCCTGCTGCCCCGACAGTGGCATAAAGAGGTTCTGTATTTCCTGGAAGATGAGTTTCAAAGCAAAGCAACAGTTGATGGACATCTCTTATTATGTTCATCGGAACAAATAAGCCGAGAATACAATAGTGATGAGAACAATCCATTAGATGGCGCATTAGTAAGAATTTGCGACCAACTGGCTGCCTATATCGAGGCCTCCATGTCAATTACCTATGGCATCAAAGCCCCGGATCTAGTTAAGGGTAAAAATCACATATACGAGGGATATGCCGACACTCAGATATGCGGAATTAGCTTTAAAGGTTATTTTGATTATTATTTATCATAGGCTTCCCTCTATCACGGGCCGTTTCGGTAAAATTCCAACTAAGGTATAATATTTTAAAAAACGGATAGGTGGAGAATATCATGGCCAGAGCTAAGGAGATTACTGCTGGGGTATTTCAGGTAGGAGGAGATGGTCTTTCCCATGGGGAGGACTGCTGTGTGTATCTGGTGGATGGAGGCACTGAATCGGCCTTGATTGATACCGGAGCGGGAAGAAGTGCCTCTATGATAATAGATAACATAAGGGCAACCGGGGTAGAGCTTTCTAGCGTGAAGTATATAGTGGTCACCCATGGCCATATCGACCATATCGGTGGTCTGGCATTTCTAAAGGAGAAACTGCAGGCACAGGTAATTGCCCACCAACTCGAATTGCCCGCTATTGAAGAAGGGTTACCTCATCTTACGGCTGCTTCCTGGTACGGAGTTAAGTATGAAAAGGTAAAGGTGGACCAGGTACTGCAGGGGGATGCTCAGAAAATTAAAGTGGGTCAGTTGGAACTGGTTTGCCTGCTTACTCCTGGACATACGGCAGGTGGAATATCCCCTTATGTAGATACCGGGGGGAAACGGGTTCTTTTCGGTCAGGATATTCATGGGCCTTTCAACGAGAAGTGGGGTTCGGATTTAAATCAGTGGGAGCTTTCCATGCAGAAGCTGATTGAACTTAAAGCGGATATACTGTGCGAAGGGCATTTCGGCATTTACTCGCCGGCATCAGCGGTAAAAAAGTACATTGAGGGCTATCTACGGCAGTATGGCCAGGGAAAATACTAGTTTAAACAAAAGTTAACCATCTTAACAAATGTTTGTGAAGGGGCTAATCCGGGTAATTGCCAATTTGTGCGGAAAACATTTTCAATGGTATTATTGCAATACAAGTTTCTGCGGGAAGAAAAGAATACTGCGGGTTAGTCGGGAGGATTAAGCAGGAATTATGTGTACAATACTGTTTGCTTATGATTGTCATCCCCGATATAAGTTGGTGGCAGCGGCTAACCGGGATGAGTTTTACCAGCGTCCTACTGCGCCTGCCGCTTTTTGGACGGATAATCCTGATATTCTGGGGGGAAGAGACCTGAAGGAAGGCGGTACCTGGAT
>JAAYCQ010000149.1 GCA_012729715.1 Syntrophomonadaceae bacterium | reverse complement strand
GTATATTAGTCTCGCCGGTCTGGGAATAAAACATTGCCAGCCTTAAATTGTCGTCATATGTGTCTATTCCCTGACCTGTTTCGTATCAAAAAATTCAGTGCTTTTCACAAGAAATCATTTTTGTCGGTGTCACAAAATCCCTATTTGCCTATCAACATTTCCAGAATTGTTTCACGTGAAACATTTTATAGATAAACCCCCGATAGTTTACGGGAGAAAGCAGTCACCAATAAAAATTGCAGCTAGGTTAATGGCCATGCGAGTTACCTTCTCTATGATTACGATAAATATGTAGGGAACGACCCCTGTGTCGTTCCGAGCGATTTTGTTGATACAACACGACGGAACGGCACAGGGGCCGTTCCCTACAATCTATCGAGGTATATTAGCCTCGCCGGTCTAGCAACAAAACATTGCCGGGTGCAATTGCCAGCCTTAAATTGTCGTCATATGTGTCTGTTCTCTGGCTTGTTTCGTATCAAAAAATTCAGTGCTTTTCATAAAAAATCTTTTTTGTCAGTGTCACACAATCCCTATTTGCCTATCAACATTTCCAGAATTGTTTCACGTGAAACATTTTATAGATAAACCCCCGATAGTTTACGGGAGAAAGCAGTCACCAATTAAAATTTCAAATAGGTTAATGGCCATACGAGTTACCTTCTCTATGATTTCCATAAATATGTAGGGAACGACCCCTGTGTCGTTCCGAGCGATTTTGTTGATACAACACGACGGAACGGCACAGGGCCCGTTCCCTACAATCTATCGAGGTATATTAGTCTCGCCGGTCTGGGAATAAAACATTGCCAGCCTTAAATTGTCGTCATATGTGTCTATTCCCTGACCTGTTTCGTATCAAAAAATTCAGTGCTTTTCACAAGAAATCTTTTTTGTCATTGTCACAAAATCCCTATTTGCCTATCAACATTTCCATGATTCGTTCCAATTCTTCATTACTATAGTAGCTTATTATTATTCTTCCGCCTTCGCTGTGACTAAATATTTCCGCTTTAGTTCCAAAATGTTTCTGCAGTTTTTCTTCTAAATCTAATACCTCTGCGGGCTTCTCAAAAACAAACTCCTGAATTACCTTGCGGGGCTTGGTCCTCTTTTCCGCTTCTCGTACCGACATGCCCTTTGCCGCTATTTCCCGGGCAGCAGCTAATTGTTCCTTCTGCCCCGGCAGGGAAAGAAGGGCGCGGGCATGTCCTGCACTTATCTTCCTGGACTCAATCATTTCCAGAATACTTGAGGGCAGGTTAAGAATTCTCAAGGTGTTAGCTATATGGGAGCGGCTTTTACCTATTTTTTGAGATAGCATCTCCTGGGTATATTGATAACGATCTATCATCTGACGATAGGCCTGAGCCTCTTCTACCGCGGTAAGGTCCTCCCTCTGCAGGTTTTCAATTAAAGATAGCTCACCCGCTTGAGAATCGTCCAATTGCCGAATTATCGCTGGTACAGATTGTAAGCCGGCGATCTGTGCTGCTCGCCAACGCCGCTCACCAGCGATAATTTCATATTTATCTCCCTTTCCTCTTACTAGTACCGGCTGTAAGACCCCATGCTCAGCCAGGGATCCGGCCAGTTCTTTAAGGCTCTCTTCATCAAAGCTTTTACGGGGTTGGTCTTCCCGGGGTATTATCATATTAATATCCAATTCCGTAATTTCTATCTGCCCTTCATTTTCCAGGCTAAACAAAGCGTCCAGCCCTCGCCCCAGTCCTCTTTCCTTCTTAGGCACGTTCTAACACCTCCCGAGCCAGTTCTCTATAGACTTCAGCACCTCTGGAACGGGGATCATATGTAACGGCAGGCATTCCATGGCTGGGTGCTTCACTTAATCTAATATTTCGAGGAATAATGGTTTTATAAACTTGCTGGCGGAAGTGCCTTTTCACTTCATCTACCACCTGGATAGACAGGTTGGTGCGCCCATCAAACATGGTGAAGACTATCCCCTCTACCTTGAGCATGGGGTTCAATCGTTTCTTAACCAGACTGATTGTATCCATTAGCAAGCTCAGGCCTTCCAGAGCATAATACTCACACTGTAAAGGAATAATAACCGAATTACTGGCGGTCAGGGCATTGATGGTAAGCAGTCCCAGGGAAGGTGGGCAATCCAAAATTATATACTCATAATCATTTATAACCTGATCCAGGGCATTTTTTATTCGCTGCTCGCGGTTTTCGGCGCTAGCCAGTTCTACTTCTGCCCCGGCCAGTTGAATAGTAGCCGGGATAATATCTAGATTTTTTATCCGGGTCTTATGTATAACGGTTCTGCTTTCCATCTCATCAATAATCAAATTATAAATGCAATAATGTAAACGCCTGCGCTCAATTCCCAGCCCACTGCTGGCATTACCCTGGGGATCACAGTCCAGCAACAGTACCCGGTAGTCTTCCATGGCTATAGACGCTGCTAGATTAACCGCCGTTGTAGTTTTCCCCACGCCGCCTTTCTGATTGGCCAGGGAAATAATTTTACCCAAACCATTACCACCTCTTTCAATTGCTACCTACTATATTTCATCTTGCCGCTCGGAAAATCCTCCCTGTAATTAGAAAATAGACTCTGAAAATGTTTCACGTGAAACAATTTCTGATCACAGAATAATTTTTCCATAAAAAAAAGAGCGGTTTCCCGCTCAAGAAGTGGGGCCTTATTTATATGGTTCATGCCAGGGCTTGCTTTTTACGCTTCTCTTTATTTATCCGAATAATAATTTCATACTGTTCTTCCTCATCGTTTTCCATCATTAATATATCAACACCGGTTTGTCGTGCTCGCCTAACTGTTTCCTTAATGGTATTAACAAATATACGATCATCCCTAATAATCATGGAGACGTTCTGATTATGGCTTCCCGGTTTTATCTCCGCAGGAATATTATTTGCACTTAACTGTTCTACTAACGCTTTGGTCTCCTTTACCGTAAGTTCTTTTTCATACACCTGCTTAATTACCTCTTCTTGCATATGGCTATCATTAAGCTTTAATAATTCCTGTGCATGTTTTTCACTTAGTACCTGAGGATTAATTATATTACGAATATATTCGGGCAGTTTAAGAAATCGCAATTTATCGGCAATAGCCGGTTGGCTGCAACCTGTTTCCTTTGCCAATTCCTCCCGGGTAAGACCAAACCCGTTAATCAGAAGGCTATAGGCCTCAGCTTCTTCAATATAGGTTAGTTCCTGATGCTGCAGGTTCTCAGTCAGCGATAATGCCGCCGCTTCTTCATCATCCATCTCTCGAATTATGGCTGCTATTTCACTCTTGCCCAATAGATAGCAGGCCCTAAACCTTCTTTCTCCGGCCACAATTTGATATTTATTTTCGCAGGGTCTAACGATTATGGGCTGAATTAGGCCATAAATCATTATTGACCGGGCTAAATCAACTATACTAGTTTCCTCAAAACCATGACGGAGCTGTAATTGGTTGCTAATAGTTTTATTCAGGGGAATATACGTAATCTTATCTCCCCCGTCCTTTCCCAGTATTTTTTGCAGGTGTTTTCGGACCAAATTGAATACCTCCTTATAAAGGCCGCTTAGCAGGAATTCCTATCCGCCGAGGATATTTCTCCGGTGTAGGCTTTTCCTTTCTAACGATCACTATCGCCCGGTCCCGCTCTTCCATCAAGGTATAGCAATAAACATCCTCCAGCAATCCCCCCAGTATAGCCAGTGCTGTTTGGGCCTGGTCTATTTCCTGCTGATAATTCCTACCCTTCCAAAGTAACATTCGCCCGCCTGGACATAGCAGCGGTAAACCGTATTCCAGCAATACATTCATGGATGCTACCGCCCGACTGCTGCAGAGGCTAAAACTACCTCTATATCTATTGTCCTGCCCCAGTTCCTCCACCCGGGCACAGATTACCTCAACATTGGTTAATGCCAGTTCCCGGGAAACATCTTCTAGAAATTGACTTTTCTTACGGTCGGATTCCACCAGGGTAATTCCCGCCTGGGGGCAGGCCATAGCTATTATCATTCCAGGAAATCCTGCGCCGCTACCAATGTCAACCAGTTTCTCCCCGGTTAAGTCTAAAATATCTTTAATCTTTAAACTATCTTCTATATGCTTATTAATTTCATAGGCCGTGTTTTTCCTGCTAATTAAATTTTGCTTTTGGTTTTCCAGGGTTAGCATTTCTATATACTTATTTACATTATATTCCATATCCGTTTCTTATTTCCTTCTTTTTTTCTCTAGAAAAATTAAAAGAATATTTATATCAGCCGGATTAATACCAAAAACCCGGGATGCCTGCCCTATGGATTCCGGCCTTATCTGCTTAAATTTATATCGTGCTTCATTGGATAGGCCAAATATTTCATCATAATCTATATCCTCGGGGATAAGCTTGCTTTCCATTTTTTCAAACCGCCTGACCTGTTCTTCCTGTTTTTTTATATACCCCTCGTATTTTGACTGTATTTCCAGTTGTTCCAAAATATCCTCATCCTGTTGCTCAAGCCATCCCCTTTTTATATAATCTTCTATACGTATTTCTGGACGCCGCAACAATTCCCACAGGGAAATCCGGTCTTTCAGGGCAGCACTGCCCAGGGATTGTAAGAAACTGCTCATTTCCTGGTCTGCCGGCGTATAACTCCGTTCCTTTAATCCCGCTATTTCACGCTCCAAAATGTTTTTCTTTTCGTTGAATAAGCTCCAGCGTTCGTCACTTACCAGACCAATTTTTCTGCCCTTTTCGGTTAGCCTTAAATCAGCATTATCCTGACGCAGCAGCAACCGATATTCCGCCCGGGAGGTGAGAAGGCGATAAGGTTCATCAATGTCTCCGGTAATCAGGTCATCCACCAGTACACCTATAAAGGCTTCACTGCGTTTTAAAACCAGGGGCTCTTCTTCCTGTACTTTCAGAGCCGCATTTATACCGGCTATCAGTCCTTGCGCCGCTGCTTCTTCATAGCCGGAGGTGCCATTAATCTGCCCGGCGGTAAACAAACCTTCAACCTGTCGTGTTTCCAGGCTGGAGCGCAGTTGCGCCGGTGGCAGATAGTCATACTCTATGGCATATCCGGTTCTAATAATAGCTACGTTTTCCAAACCGGGAATGCTTTTTAAGACTTTTACCTGTACATCCTCGGGCAAACTGGTATTAAGACCCTGAATATACATTTCTTCTGTATCTCGTCCTTCCGGCTCTATAAATATCTGGTGTGAGTCCTTGTGGGCAAAACGTACTACCTTGTCTTCAAAAGAAGGGCAGTAACGCGGTCCCTTCCCCTTAATAACCCCGGTAAACATAGGGGCTCTATCCAGGTTGTCCATAACTATCTTATGGGTAGCCGCGGTACTGTGAGTAAGCCAGCATGAATACTGAGTCCGTTTTACTCTGGGACTCATATAAGAAAAACGCAAAGGCCGATCATCGCCTGGCTGTTCAATCATTTTGGAGAAATCAACTGAACGCCGGTAGATACGGGGAGGGGTTCCGGTTTTAAAACGACCTAGCTCCAATCCCAGGTTGCGCAGGTTGTCGGAAAGTTTAATGGCTGGAAATTGGTTTCCCGGTCCCCCGTCGTACATAACTTCCCCGATTATTATGCGTCCCTTCAAATAGGTACCTGAAGTTATTACTACCGCCCGGCAGCTAAACCTGGCTCCGGTACGGGTAATCACAGCACTAACTGCCCCGCCGCTGGTCTCAATTTCCTCGGCTTCCGCCATAATGATTTTTAGCCGGGGTTGGTTCAGCAGAGTCTTAAGCATTTTGTTATGATATTCATGTTTATCGCACTGAGCCCGTATGGCTTGAACTGCTGGACCTTTACCGGTATTTATAACCCTCATCTGAATAGCGGATAGGTCAACATTAATAGCCATCTCTCCCCCCAGAGCATCAATCTCCCTTACCAACTGGGCCTTGGCCGGGCCACCAATAGACGGATTACAGGGCATCAGAGCTACATTTTCCATGCTTAAGGTAATCATCAGGGTTTCGCATCCCATACGCGCAGATGCCAGGGCCGCCTCACACCCGGCATGCCCTCCCCCGATTACAATTACATCATAACTGCCTGCATTATAAATCATGCCAGCCTCCAAAATAGATTTTTAATTCACGCGGATAAGCATTTATTATGCCAAACCATTTACATGCGATTATGTTGATATAACATGACGGAACGGCACAGGGGCCGTTCCCTACAGGAATATTAACCTCGCCGGCCTCCAACAAAACATTGCCAGCCTGAAATTAGTCGTCATTATTTAAAAGAACAGCCGGATATGAATTCGATATATGTGTAGGGAACGACCCCCGTGTCGTTCCGAATCATTAATCTATTTCCCAATACAAAAATCATGGAACATTCTATCAATAACCTCTTCCCGCAGGTTTTTGCCGGTTATTTCGCCCAGGGCTTCCAGGGCTCCCCAGATATCTACTCCCAGGCAATCCAGCGGCACCTGGTTTAACTCTTTTAATGCATCCTGTAAATGGTGGTGGGCTCTTAGCAATGCTTCCCGTTGACGTAGATTAATCATTATTTCTAAATCATCTGATTGTAGTTTTCCCCCCAGGACCATCTCTTCAATATTATCCTCCAGTTCATCAATGCCCAGTTCCTCTTTGGCTGAGACTTTTATAACCTTTACTCCGGGGAAATATTGCTCCATATCCCGGTTGGTTATATTCTTCTCCTCCAGATCCTCCTTATTGACCAGAATAATCAGGTTCTGATTTCCAATGTTTCTATATATGTTAAGGTCATCACCGGTAATACCATCTCCTGCATCAAGTAGAAAAAGCACTAAATCAGCATCCGCGATAACTTCCTGGGATTTTTCCACCCCAATCTTTTCTACCACATCTGAGGTGATATGTATACCGGCGGTATCCATTAACCTTACCGGTATACCTTTGATAATCAGTTGCTCTTCTATAACATCCCGGGTAGTTCCCGGTATGCTGGTAACAATAGCTCTATCTTTTCTTAGCAGAGTATTTAAAAGGCTGGATTTGCCTACATTGGGTTTTCCACAAATGGCTATACCTATTCCCTCCCTGTAAATATCCGCCCTTTTCCCCGCCCGGATGATCCGATCAATTACCTCGGTTGATTCAAGCATTATGACTTCAGCCCGATTATACTCCAAATCCCCTACCTCTTCCGGAAAATCCAAACTGGCTTCCACCATAGCATTTAGTTCCAGCAGACGGTCTTCAAGGGTGTGAATATATTCGCTGTTACGACCACCCAGTTGCTTTAAAGCCAACTTCATGCTCTTATCGCTCTTGGCCCGGATTATTTCTATAACCGCCTCCGCCTGAGTGGCATCCAGGCGCCCATTCAAAAAGGCTCGCCGGGTAAACTCCCCCGGTTCCGCAATGCGGACTCCCTGGCGCAAAACTGCTTCCAGGCAGCGTCGTGCCGGCAAAATCCCTCCGTGACAATGAATTTCTACCACATCTTCACCCGTATAACTACGGGGAGCACGCATTAAAGCCAGCAAAACTTCATCTACGGTTTCACCGTCGGCATCTATTATCCACCCCAGGGTCAAAGAATAACCTTCTTTTTTCCGAATATCAATCTCGTCTCGGCGGGGTTTAAAAATCTGAGCTGCTTTTTCTATGACCTCATTACCACTTAACCTGATGATGGCAATCCCCCCCTCACCGGGAGGAGTAGATATGGCAGCTATGTCATCGTACATAATACTCACCTGCTTTTAGACACTATTTAGACACTAAATCGAAACCTTAGAGGGGCTGACGCGGAATACCTGGTCGGCAGGGCAGACACATACGTCTGCCCCTACACCCCCCATGCCTCACTTTTTAGCAATAAAAGAAATGCGCCAGCATTTCAACCATAATTCAAAATTCAAAATTAAGAATTCTTAATTAACCCCGTATTTTAGGTTACCCCTGAACTCAGGTATACCTATATCCTCTGCTACCAGCACCTACTTTCTTACTATTATCTTACCAAAATTCCCCGCCCTCCACACAATAGTAAGGCCTAAAGTTTGCCAT
>JAAYCQ010000148.1 GCA_012729715.1 Syntrophomonadaceae bacterium | reverse complement strand
TGTAGTACAGCTTGTAGTCGCTATACCGTGTTTAACACCATGTTTTTGGGCAAAAGCCTGTTCAAACTCAGCTACTTTAGGTCCCTGGGTTACCCATCCTGATTTTATTGGCTCTTTTATTGCCTCCCATTCTCTTTCATCAAAGTATGGTTCGGCAACTTGAATAATTTTTCGTTTTTCTATCATGTTATGTATTCCCAGCTTCCGTTTTTACATATTTTGTGAAAACCATTCTGCCGTTTTAATGATTCCCTCTTCCAAGTCTACTTTAGCCCTGAATCCTAATATGTCAAAAGCCTTATCTGTTTCAGGAATGCGCAACTCAATGTCTGCTGATAGAGGCTCATCAAATATAATATTAGATTTTGAATTAAGTACCCTACAAACTGTTTGTGCTAATCCATAAATCGTTACTACTGCTCTGGCATTTCCTATATTAAAGGACTCGCCAATCGCTTTGGGATTCTCTAAAGCTATTAGCATGGCTTCCACCATATCATCCACATAACACCACGCTCTAATCTGGGACCCGTCTCCGTATATATGTATATCTTCATTTTTAAGTGCACGTTTTACAAATATAGCCAGGGCCCCCTCCCCGGTTTGTCCCGGTCCATATATATTGAATGGTCTAATAGTAACGGTAGGTAAGCCATACTCTGCAAAATATGAATAGGTAAGATGTTCCCCCGCAAGTTTACTAACAGCATAGGTCCAACGAGCTTCCCCCGCTGAACCAGCTACCGTATTGTCCTTTTCCGAACAACGGTAAGCCATGCTTCCGAAAACTTCTGATGTTGAAAAATCCATAAATCTATCTTTCACCTTATTCTCTTTAGCAGCTCGGAGTACATTAGCCGTTCCTAGGGTGTTTACTTCTATAGTTCTTACAGGAGACTTTATTACGGTGTCAATTCCCGCAATCGCTGCAGCATGGACAACGATATTTGAACCTCTCATGGATTCTTTCACAAGTTCATAATCTAGCACATTTCCCTGCATCAATTGTATATTATTTTTATCTAACAAATCTGTATACTGTAGTGTATTACGATGCAGGTTATCAAACAATATAACCTCATTGTTATCGCACAGTTGCGTTGCCAAAGTAGATCCTATAAATCCTGCACCTCCGGTTATAAATATCTTTTTGTTTTTTATCACGTTTCTGTTCCTCCTGTGTTATATTTGTAAAGGTAAAACCGCCATTTTCCTTTCCCGGTTGGACTTATATATTGCCTCTATCAACTCCAGGGATTTGCGTCCCCCGCGGCCATCCAGCAGCGGGTTATCGCCATTTTTCAAGGAGTCTATAACACTGCGATAATAGGCGGTATGGCCGAAGCCATAAACCGAATCGGGGTTGGTGGCGGATTCGGCAACCAGCCGGTCATCATCGTGGTATTTGGCAAAATCCCAGTGGAGGATCTGGTTTACGGCTATTCCGCCAACTTTTACGGTTCCGTATTCGCCCAGGATAGTGATAGATCCTTCCAGGTTTTTGGGGTAGGTCAGCATGGTGACATTTATGGAGGCCATGCCTCCGCGCCTGAACTTGAGTATGGCTATGCCGCTGTCTTCCGCTTCGATATGCCGGGCCAGGGTGTCAGTATAGGCCATAACCCCTTCGACCGGGCCTCCAAACCACTGCACCAGGTCTATATAGTGGGAGGCCTGGTTGCAGAAGGCTCCTCCGTCAAATTCCCAGGTGCCTCTCCAGGGGGCCATATCGTAGTAGTCCTGGGGACGGGTCCAGAATACATTGGCTTCGATCATATATATCTTGCCGAAACGGCCTTCATCTATGGCTTTTTTTATCAAACGGATGGAAGGATTGAGGCGGTTCTGCATCACCACAAACAGGCGTACTCCGGTTTGATCACAGGTTTTTATAAGGTCATCGGCATCTTTCAGGCGGACTCCCATGGGTTTTTCGGACAGGACGTGTTTTCCATGCCGGGCGGCCATTATCCCGTGTTCAGGATGTAGTCCTGATGGTGTGCAGATAGAAATGATATCTATGTCTTCTATTTGCAGCATTTCCTCGTATTTGGTAGTCCAGAAGGGGATGTCGTATTTCGCTGCCGCTTCTTGCGCCCGGTTTTCGATGATATCACAGCAGGCAACTATTTTGGCATCGGGATTTTTATGTAAGGCTTCGAAGTGATTTTTAGAAATTCTACCGCAGCCGATAAGACCGAATTTTAACACCTTAATCTCTCCTCGTATATGTATTCCTGTTACTTCAACATTTCTCTCACATAGCCTGCAATTGCCAGGCAGGCTGTAAGGCCGGGGGATTCTATACCGACCAGGTTTATTAATCCGGGCAGTCCCTGGGCACTTTCTTCGCTGATAATGAAATCTTGCATTGGCTCTCCCGGAGCCTGCAGTTTGGGCCTTATGCCGGTAAAATCGGGACTGATTTCATCTCTTTCCAGCCACGGTAAATAGGATTGGACAGCTTCATAGAAGTCATCTCCATGTTCTTCATCCACCTGATAATCGATTTCATCTATGTAAAATGCATTGGGACCTAACCGTAAATTACCTTCTAAATCTTTACTGAGATGTATACCCAAGCTGTTTATACCCGGAAGGGGGTATATAAGCCGGTTGATGTTCCGTTTTTTCTTTATCTTAAAATATTCTCCTTTACACAGATGCAGACGATATCCGTGTTTTTCTATATCTATTCCGGCTCTTGCAGCTATTTTATCAGAATTCAGGCCGCCAGCGTTAATAACTTTTTCTACCATAATGGTTTCACGCGGTGTTTCCAGAGCATATCCCCCGGATATAGAGTCTATCTGAATAACTTCCGTATTGAACAGATAAATGACTCCCTGCTGCTGCCCCAGATAATACAGTGCTTGCATAAGTCCATAGGCATCAACTGTACCGGTAGAAGGGATATATATGGCTTCCTGAGCTTCTATCAGGGGTTCCATTTTCTTGATTTGATTACTGCTAATTAGTTCTGCCGGTACCCCATTGGTTCCTGCCTGTTGGTATACTTGTCCTATCGATGCGATTTCATCCGGACTGTTGGCAATCAGAAGCTTGCCGCAGCGTTGGTGCTTAACCCGGTTTTCTTCACAGAATCTGTATAGTAAGTGATTGCCTTCAACACATAACCTGGTTTTAAGCATTTCCGCCGGGTAGTAGATGCCGGAATGTATTACTTCGCTGTTGCGGCTGGATATTTCCTGGCCAAATTTTTGGTTTTTTTCAACAACAGCTATCGTCTTATTGGTTTTTCGAGATAGTTCCCAGGCTATAGCCAGTCCGATTACTCCTGCACCAATAATTACAATATCGAGTTTGTCCATTTATCATTACCTTCTTAAACTCTTTCCGAGAGGTAAAAATCGCTTATTGCTGTTACGATGTAGTTTATTTCTTCCGGGCTCAGGTTCGGGTCTATGGGCAGGGATAGAACCCGGTTGCAGACGGTTTCGACAATGGGCAGGTCCCCTTTTGGGTAACTCAGATTACTGAAACACTCCTGCAAATGCAGGGGCAGTGGGTAGTATATCGCCGTACCTATGCCCCGTTCCTTCAGGTATTCGGCCAGTTCGTCTCTTTTGTCCACCTGTATGGTGTATTGATGGAAGGCATGGCCTTCGGTAATTTGGGGCAGGGTCACTATGTCATTGAGTTTATAGTTTGAGAATTCGCGATTATAGATAAGGGCAACCGCCCGTCTTTTTTTGGTCCATTCGGGCAGGTATTTTAGTTTGACATTTAAAATAGCGGCCTGGATAGTATCCAATCTGCTGTTATAGCCCACCACCTGGTGATAGTATTTGGGATGGGAACCGTGAACCCGCAGTATTCTAATCTTATCCGCCAGTTCATCGTCATTGGTAACCGCCATACCCCCGTCACCGTAACCGCCCAGGTTTTTGGAGGGAAAGAAACTGAAACAGCCGGTAGCGCCGATGGCGCCGGCTTTTTTCATCATGCCATTATAGAATAGGTCGGCATCTATGGCTTGACAGGCATCTTCAACCACCTTGACCTGGTATTGTTCGGCCAATTCCATTATTCTGGTCATTTCACAGGGTAGGCCGAAGATATGTACCGGAATGACAGCTTTTATACCTTTGTGGCTTTGCAGCAACTCTTCTATATGGTCAGTATTTATATTAAGGGTAACGGGGTCGATATCGGCAAAGAGGGGAACAGCCCCCAGGCGGCTTACCGCCCCGGCGGTGGCAAAAAAGGTGAAGGCGGGCACTATTACTTTATCTCCCGGGCCTATGCCCAGTGCGTGCAGGGACAATAGCAGGGCATCGGAACCGGAAGCAACCGCAACAGCGTGCTTTACTCCCAGGAAACGGGCCATGTTGTCTTCGAATTGTTTAACTTGCGGTCCCATTATGTACCCACCGCTTAACATAACTTCTTTTACAGCCGCATCTATTTCCCTGCTCAGTTCTTTATATTGAGCGGGAAGATTTAAGAGGGGTATTTTCATGGTGCTACTCCTCCCTTATTTCCTTATCAGATATCTTAATATAGGATATGTCGCAAACTGGACAATTGTCCCTGTCTTCGGCAAATTGTAGTTTTTCTCCGCATTTGCATACCCAGCCCCGATGGCGGGCGGGATTACCATAAACTAGGGCATAGTCGGGAACATCGCGGCTGACCACTGCTCCCGCGCCGATAAAGGCATAGCTGCCTATAGTTACTCCACATACTATTGTAGCATTTGCTCCAATGGAGGCACCCCGTTTTATCAAGGTGGTACGGTATTCGTCTTTTCTCTCTATGAAACTGCGGGGGTTAAATACATTGGTAAATACCATGGAAGGCCCCAGGAAAACATCATCTTCGCAGATAACACCGGAATATATGGATACATTATTTTGTACTTTTACATTATCCCCCAAAATAACTCCGCTGCCAATAAAGGTATTTTGGCCAATATTGCATTTTCTGCCAATACGGCAGTCTTTCATAATGTGGCAGAAGTGCCATATCTTTGTGCCGTCACCTATTTCGCAGGGCTGATCAATGTATGACGATTCGTGCAGGTAGTAGTTCATGGGGTTCCTCCTATTGGGTATACTAAAAAGTAATGGGGGCGGTTATATATTTAAGAACTTAACCCAGTCCCAGTTATCTTTCATCCAATTAACCGTGCGGCGTATCCCTTCCGTCAGCTCTACCTCCGGGCTCCAGCTTAACAATCTGTTGGCTTTATTAATATCGGCCCAGGTAGCCATAATATCTGCCTTGTGAAACTCTTTGTATTCAATCCGGGCTTTTTTGCCGGTGTATTCCTCTATCAGTTCTATCGCTCGGGATAGTTTGTCCGGGTTGTTGTTTCCCAGGTTGATTATTTCATATCCCAGGGGTTTTAGAGCTGCAATAGTACCCCGGGCTATATCGTCAATGTAAGTGAAGTCTCGGCTCTGGCTACCGTCACCAAAGACCTCCAGTGGTGTTCCTTCCAAAATCCATTTTATAAAGCGAAATATGCTCATATCGGGGCGGCCAGCCGGCCCGTATACGGTAAAGTAGCGAGTTATGCTTACATCCAACCCGTACAGGTAGTGGTAAGTGTAAGCCATAACCTCTGCAGCTTTTTTGGAGGCTGCATATGGTGAAATAGGTGTATTCACCGGTAGTTCTTCGTTAAAAGGCATTTCCTGCCCGGCATAAAGAGATGAGGTTGAGGCCAGGACAAATTTGTGTACCCCATATTCACGACAGAGTTCCAGCAGGTTCAGTGTGCCCTGGGCGTTGGTGCTCATATATATATGAGGGTTTTCCATGCTATAGCGCACCCCGGCGCGAGCTGCCAGGTTTATAACTGCATCGGGCTGGTGCTGCTGAAATATTAAGCTCATAGCTTCCAGGTTTTCAATATCTTCCTGGTAAAATACAAAACCCTGCCGGTCCTTGATTTGCTCCAGGCGCTGATATTTTATTCGGATATCATAGTAATCATTGAGGTTGTCTATACCTATAACGGTGTATCCCTGCTGCAGAAGCATTGCGCTTACTTTACTGCCGATAAAACCGGCAGCACCAGTTACAATTATGGTTTTCATCTATTAACTATAGCCTCCAATATACTATGCCGGCCTCTTTAGCTTCATTACGGTCATACATAGCTTTTACATCGATAATTACAGGATCGTTTTTCATTATGCTGGTCAGGTAATCTATGCTGTAGTTGGTAAACTCATGATGGCGGACCGCAGCAATTATGGCATCATAAGGTGCTGATGATTCTATTTCATTTATTAAATTCAGCCCGTATTCTTCTTCTACCTCCGGCGGGTCGGCCAGGGGGTCATAAATAAAGGGAATGACGCCATATTCTTTTAGTTCATGGAATACATCCACTACTCTGGTGTTGCGGATGTCGGGAATATTTTCTTTAAAGGTTATGCCCAGGATAAGAACCCGGCTGTTTTTCACCGGTTTGCAGGCTTCAATAAGTTTTTTAACGGTCTGCTCGGCAATGTACTTGCCCATACCGTCATTAATCCGGCGACCTGCCAGTATAACATCGGGGTGATAGCCTATTTCTTCCGCTTTATAGGTAAGGTAGTAGGGATCTACACCAATACAGTGTCCCCCTACCATACCCGGTTCATATTTAATAAAGTTCCATTTGCTGGCGGCCGCATCCACCACATCGCGGGTGTCGATACCCAGTTTGTTGAATATTATTGCCAGTTCGTTGATTAATGCAATGTTCAGGTCTCTCTGGATATTTTCTATTACTTTTGCGGCTTCGGCAGTTTTTATGTTTGGTGCAATATGTATCCCGGCTATTATTACTTTACCATAGATTTTTGCCAGCAGTTCAGTGGATTGCGCATCCTGGCCTGATACTACCTTGGTAATCCGGGGAACTGTGTGTTCTTTATCGCCCGGGTTGACCCGTTCCGGTGAATAACCTACCTTGAAGCCGATACCGGCCTTTAGCCCTGATTTGTTTTCCAGTATGGGGATACAAATTTCTTCGGTAACTCCGGGGTATACAGTTGATTCATATACCACTACGGTACCTTCGGCCATATATGTACCTACCATTTCACTGGCAGCTATTACCGGAGTTAAATCGGGCATTTTATGGTTATTGATAGGTGTGGGGACGGTTACTATGATTATACGGGCTGTACTTAATGCTTCAGGGTTGGCAGTATATTTGATTTTTACAGAGGTCAGCTGTTCGTTGTCTACTTCGCGGGTACGGTCGTAGTTTTGACTTAATTCCTTGACTCTGTCTGTGTTAATATCAAAACCAATAACGTCAAAAGCTTCAGCAAAACATACTGCCAGCGGAAGTCCAACATAACCCAGGCCTACAATAGCTATTTTTTCCTGGCGATTATTAAAGTCATCATATACAGGAAACATTTTTTCAAAACTCCTTCAGTTGTTTAATGTTTTTTCTCTAATTATGGTTTCGGTTTTGTTCTGATATTCGGGTAAAACCGTACGTAAGAGTTCCACTGCGTCACTGCTGTTAATGAAACTATTACGGGCAAAAAACAAGTCTACTTTTTCACTTAGGTTCTCACCGGTTGCTCCTGTTCCCGGATTAGCACTGATATAAATCCGTTCATGGTGAGTGGCAGCCATCTGTTCACGGGCTGTAAATAGTTCTTCGAATAGTTTTTCTCCAGGCCTGATGCCGGTAATCTCTATGTCAATGTCCTGACCCGGGGTATATCCGTACAGCCTCAGCAGGTCTTCGGCCAGATCCAGTATCTTAATCGGTTCTCCCATATCCAGAACAAATATTTCGCCACCCCTGGTTATTGCTCCGGCCTGTATGACCAACTGTACTGCCTCAGGAATAGTCATAAAATAGCGGGTCATTTCCGGATGGGTGATGGTTATCGGGCCACCTTCCTCTATCTGCCTGGTAAAAATGGGTACCACACTGCCACGGCTTCCCAAAACATTGCCAAAACGAACAGCGGCAAAGCGGGTTTTGCTTTTTTGCCCTATTTCATGGATTAATATTTCGGCTATGCGTTTGGTAGCTCCCATAACATTACTGGGGTTTACGGCCTTATCGGTAGAAATTAATATGAAGATCTCCACTTCAATTTTATCGGCTATTTCGGCTATGTTTTTGCTACCCAGAACATTGTTTTTTATAGCTTCGGCCGGATGCTGTTCCATCATCGGTACATGTTTGTAAGCAGCAGCGTGGAATACTACCTGGGGACGATGGTTGTTGAAAACCTGCTGCAGCCTGAGCCGGTCTTTTACATCGGCCAGTTCAGCTTCTATCTTAATGTTGGTAAAACACCGACGCAGTTCATTTTCTATGTCGAAGATATTATTTTCACTGCAATCCAATAGTACAATTTTATCAATACCATGCTGGCAAAGCTGGCGGCACAGTTCCGAACCGATAGAACCACCGGCACCGCTAACCAGTACCACTTTACCGGCCAGATAACCTGATATCTCATCCAGGTTCAGTGCTACCGGTTCCCGACGCAGTAAATCTTCGAGTTGAATATCCCTTATTTCAGTATTGTCATTGAGCCAGCCGCTGCCACCCTGAAATATTCGCAAACGTGCCGGAGTATCATGGCAGATGCTCATAATCTCTCTTATGGCTTTACCACTTGCAGAAGGCATGGCAATAATTATTTCTTCTATGCCATAGTTGTTTACAATACTCGGTATGTTTTTGCGGGTACCCAGCACGGGAATACCATAGAGGGTAAGCTTTTGTTTGAGATGACTGTCGTCAACAAATCCTACCGGAACCAGGCCCAGGGAATAGTTGTTGCCTAATTCACGAGCAACTATGGCACCCGCATCTCCTGCTCCAATAATTAGAGTTTTTTTGGATTCCCGACTGACTTCTTTTACTATGTAGTCGCGTAAAATACGCCAGGCCAGCCGCGAACCACCAATAAATACGATTATGAAGAGCCAGGACAGGATATATATGCTCCGGGGCAGGGGGTTAAGCGGAGTGGTATATACGAGCAGTACGATGGCCAGCATACTGGTAGTAACCGATTTGGTTATACCATATAATTCTCCCAGGCTGGCATACTGCCACATGCGGTGATAGAGCCTGAATACATACAGACTTCCGATGGTAATGATAGTCAACCAGGGGCTGAGTTGTATGTATGCCTGCCAGAATTCTACCGGAATGGTTCCCTCGAATCTGAGCCAAAGTGATATGTAAGCCGCAAGGTTGATAAGTAAGGCATCAAAAAGTAATAAGGAGGCCATCCTTATCCAAAAGAACATTTGGTTATCCACCTCTATTTTTATAAACAATCGTTACATCATGTTATAATTCGTTGTATCCTGCCTATATCCTGCTTTTTCTCCTGGATATTATCTGGTATTATGTCTAAATTATAGTTAATTTTTGTTCATACATTTTTCCAGGCATTCTATTACCCTATTCTGTTCATGGGCAGATAAACTTGAACCTGAGGGTAAACAGATTCCGGTTTCAAAAAGCTGATCAGAAATGCTTTTGTCGCCATGTGTAAAGTATGTACAGCGGTCAAATAAGGGCTGTAAATGCATGGGCTTCCATACCGGGCGTGATTCAATGTTCTGCGATTCCAGTTCTGTAATTATCTGAATAGGTGTAAGCCCACATTTTTGTGGGTCAACTGTTATTACGCTAAGCCAGCGATTATGACGTCCAAAAGGAGCCTCGGGCATAAAACCCACACCATTTATGTTAGATAAGGCTTTCTGATAACGTTCAAAAATACTACGCCGGATTCTAACCCTGTCTTCCAGAACCTGTAACTGTCCCCGGCCGATGGCAGCAAGTACATTGCTCATTCGGTAGTTGTAGCCCACTTCACTATGCTGGTACCAGGGAGCAGGGTCACGGGCCTGGGTAGCCCAGAAGCGTGCTTTGTTCAGCGCCTCAATATCATCGGAAACCAGCATGCCTCCGCCTGATGTGGTAATAATCTTGTTCCCGTTAAAAGAGTAGGTTCCAAATTTCCCCCAGGTACCGCTGGCTTTGTTACGATAAGCTGCTCCCAGTGATTCTGCAGCATCTTCTATAACCGGTATCCGGTAGTGATTACAGATTTCCAACAGGGGTATCATATCGGCACTCTGGCCATAGAGGTTCACTATTATTACTGCTTTTGGTAGTCTGCCGTTTCGCTCGGCAGCAAGAAATGCTTTGCTTAGGGCAAGCGGGGACATGTTCCAGCTATCTGGTTCGGAATCAATAAATACCGGTTCCGCACCCTGATATAGTACCGGATTGACGCTGGCAATGAAGGTAAGCGTAGAACAAAAAACAATATCACCTTGCTCTACTCCCAGTAAGCATAAAGCGAGGTGAATAGCTGCCGTACCTGAACTAAGTGCCAGAGCTCCTGCGGCTCCGGCATAGTCAGCCATTTCCTTTTCAAATTCGTCTACATGAGGCCCCAGGGGGGCAATCCAGTTGCTCTCGAAAACATCGTTTACCATCTGTTGTTCGTATCCGCTCATATGGGGCGGGGATAGATATATACGTTTTTCCCGTGCTGTCATTTAAATGCGGCTCCTTAATTTGTGCTTTTTATTTTAGATTTTTTATTACCCGGGCTGGAACACCTGCTGCAACTACGTGGTCAGGTATATCATTTACAAGAGCTGCTCCCACACCAATAATTGACCACTTACCAACTTTTACACCGGGAATTACTGATGTACCCACTCCCAGCAGAGTTCCTTCTGCTATCGTTATATTTCCTGCTAAATGTACTCCGGGGCCAAGATGGACGAAGTCGTTTATTATACAATCATGATCTATGGTAACACCCGTATTGATTATGCAATGTTCACCGATTATGGCATCCGGTTGAACAGATACTCCGGCAAAAACCACCGTGCCTTTCCCCAGTTTTACAGTGCTATGTACATAGGACCTTGGATGGATTACTGTAATCCACTGGCAGAAATCTTCGTACCGCCGGGCAACCTCTTTTCTGGCCTGATTATCTCCCAGAGCAATAACCGCTTTTACTTCCCTCCGGGCTTTGAGAAGCTCCAGACCACCTATTACAGGTACACCCAGGATGGTATTTCCGTGCTTTTTGGGGTCGTCGTCATAAAAGGCTTCAACTACTAACCCGGCTTCCTGTGCCGTAGATGCAATTACTTTACCGTGTCCCCCGGCACCGATTATTACAATAGATTCTTTGGCCATTTTCCCACTTCCTGTTTGTGATTCAGTGTCATTCCTTATCTTTAGATACAGCTGCTTCCGAAATCGCTTCCGTCTCTAACCTGTTATTTGTAGAGCTGTTATTTCCCATAAATTCAGGCATAGTTGCATGTCCTGGGGCTGTGATACCCTCCCTTTTAAAGAAAGAGACTATGGTAAGCCATAGGATTTTTAGATCCAACCCTAATGACCAGTTATCTACATACCACACATCCAGGGAAAATTTCTCTTCCCAGCTAATCGCATTACGCCCATTAACCTGTGCCCAGCCGGTAATTCCAGGTTTCACTTCATGACGGCGGGCCTGTTCCGGGGTATAGCGCTTCAGATACTGTATTAAGAGGGGCCGCGGCCCTACCAGGCTCATATCACCTTTTAGTACATTGAATAGTTCAGGGAGTTCATCCAGGCTAGTATTTCGCAAAAACCTTCCGGCCGCAGTCAAGCGCTGCTCATCGGGCAGGGGATTACCCTGTTCATCACATGTATTGGTCATAGTACGAAATTTAAGCATTTTAAAGGGTTTGCCATTAAGCCCTGGCCTGGTTTGTATGAATATAACCGGGAAGCCCATCCTGGCGGCTACGATTATGTAAATAATAACAAAAAGGGGCATTAACAAAGTAATACCCACTATTGCACCTGATACATCGATAATTCTTTTTATACCTTTACCCATAAATTTCTTCTTCCAAAGATAATATTTTTAAACTATGGTTAATGGGCACTTTTAATAGCAGTTCATAATAATTTTACTATTATTTTATATATTGTGCCATACCCTATACCAATTGACAAAAGCGGACACGTTATTTATGTCCGCTTTCCATTGATATTATTATACTATTTTATTGCCTGTAAAAACGGGAAGTCCTTTGTATCCTAACAGATACAGCAGGTGCATTCTCCGTTTTCTCCCATTTTTTCATCTACATATCATCAGGGTTGTTTTTCTCACTATGATACACAGTCCCCGCCTCAGCTATATGCTCCTCAATCCTCTCCAGGCGTTGGGCCATTTCTTTCAGATTGCGGCACAGGGTGAGAACAGATTGCATTATTATTTGTTCGTCCTGGTCATTATCATCGGCTGTGCCCAGTTCTTTATGCAGGTTTAGGCCCAGGTACCAGCTTTTCAATGCAGTTGCCCGGCTGCTGAAGGCTTCGATGGTATCGCCGGTTGTTAACAGCAGGCGGCACCCCCTGCCTTTGCCCCCTTTAATATCCATAATATATTCGCTGTCCAGGTACCCGTATACGGAATCGTTTTCGGTAATTGCTTGCCGCATTTTAATGGGAACGAAGACTCTGCTCCCCAGGTAAAAGGGAAAAACTCCATTGCGCTGTATGAGCTGCTCCAGTTGCCGGCGCTGGGCTTTTAAGTCTACTGCATAACTGCGGGCCAGAGCCATCAGCGTTGATTTTACTCCGCGCCGATCCATCAAGGTTTCTCCGGAAGCCAGCCACAGCTCAGTGGCATTGCCCCGTTCGGTATATACCGGCCTTAATCCAATTACTGTATCACGTACCTGTTCTACTCTGCCATCACTCATTATATCTGCCTCCTCTTATGGAAATGGCACCTTTGGTTTGCAAGTCAGTACCATAATATCCATTTTTTACTGAGAACAGTTTAACATAATTTGATGGATAATAGAACATGTGTTCTGTCTAAATGGCAAAATTACCCCGTGAGTTTTTAGGCCGGATTTTTGTTTCCGGGCTAAAAGTAGGGAGGAACAGTGGAAACCCCTTGTATACTTTTTATTTACCCATATAGGCGGCTATGCCGTTGGCGATGGCTTCGGCAGTCCATTGGATAAAATAGTTTTGTTGCAGCAATTTTTCCTCATCAGGGTTACTGATGAAGACACATTCTACCAGGGCTGAGGGCATGGTGGTGTTTCTTAGGACGGAGAAGTTGGCCGTTTTTACTCCCCGGTCAGGGCGCTTCAGTTGGGCTATTAATTGCTGGTGCAGCTTGGCAGCCAGGGATTTGCGCTCATCCAGTTGCAGGAAGAGCAGGTCATTATCTACCGGGGCATAGTAATAGGTTTCGGTACCCTGTATGGCTGCTTTAGTGCTGGCGTTGTTATGAATGGACACAAATAACCCGGCATTGAGGCGATTGGCTATAGCAGCCCTTTCCTCCAGTCCCAGGTATATATCGGTAGTACGGGTGTATTCTACCTCTATTCCCTTGTCTTTAAGAAGTTCACCCACTTTTAATGCTATTTTCAGGTTAGCCTCTTTTTCATCCAAATTTTTTCCCCGGGCACCAGTATCGCGGCCTCCATGGCCGGGGTCCAGCACTACCAGGTTTTCCCGCCGGGTTTTGATTTGGTCTTTCCCTACCAATAGTATGTTGGTGCTGCTGCCGTCTGCGTTCTGGCCTACCATATATTTACCCAGGTCGCTGGTGGTAATGCGGATAATGGTGTCAGTTGTGGTTCCGCTGATTTCTTTAAACGTGGTATTTTTAATAATTGTGCTGTCATCAAACTTATATTCATCCTGGGCTTTACCCTGTAGGACTCCTTGCAGGCGGATTTCAATAGTATCCCCGTTTTTAGTTCTGCTGCATTGAGCCGGGGTGAGGGTGTTAATAATCAAGCGGTCGCCCATGCTGCCCAGGCTTTTTCGCTCCACGCTGCTAATCGCGTTGGGGATGATAAAGACTTCCCGATTGCCGCCATCTTCGCTGGCAGTCTGGTAGCGAGTGTTATAGGGAAAGTCTATTTCTACTATAGTATTGTCTCCCTCGTTCCGGGCTTTGGCCTTGACTTCGCCACTGCCCAGGGATTGTTTTACCAGGTATAATCCTTCTATCTGGCGGTCTTTAAATTCATAGGTAACTCTGGTGCTGGTCTCTTTGATATCAGCTTCCAGTTTAGCCCCGGAATCCATGCGTATCTGCAAGCCGCTTTCATCTTTAGTAAATGAGAGCCAGATTACTCCCGGGCCGGGTTTATCCGGTTTAGGCTCTTCAACGGGTTCCTCCGGGGGCAGGGTTTGGTTTTCTTCCCAGGCCAAATCAACTAACCATCCTGCTACCCAGGCAGCCCGCCCTTTGCAGTTTACCTGGTACCAGCCGTCTTTTTCGGCCAGGATAGGCATTTTTTCGCCCTGGTTAACAGTGTCAATGATATCGTAAGTAGTAGCAGGACCGCTGCGCAGGTTAGTCTGGTTGCCCTGGATTATTACTGTGTTAGCTTTTTTAACAGTATCGGTGGGGCTGGTTATGGTAATGGTCCGGGTGCTGTTATTCCAGTCTACTTTGCCGCCGAAGGCCTCACCTACAAAGCGCAGGGGAGCCAGGGTACGGTTATTTTTAATTTTAGCAGGTACGTCCAGGGGCCAAACCTGCCCGTTTACCGTGGGGCGGGTGGAACCAATGGGTAAAACTACTTTGGTGGTACCTCGAACAGCTACAGCTGTACGGGTATTGTTGTCCCAGCTGACACTGGCTCCCATGGCTTCGAAAATTGCCCGCAGGGGTACCAGGGTACGGCCGTTTTCTATAATTGGTGGTACATCAAAGGTTAACCGGGAACCATCCATTATTACTACCGGTGCACTTGCCGGGGCAGTAGTCTGCTGCCCGGATGAAGGGGTAGAGGGGGATGGTTGGCTGGGACTCGGGGCAGGCGCAGTTTTTTCAGTTTTCTGGGCAAAGGAGGCGTTTATATAAGCTGTTGAACCGCCGGCTGTTTTGACCTGATACCAATCGCCCCTGGTGGCCAGCAGGGTTAGGATATCCCCATTATTGGCCGATCCTACTATATTATAGGTAGTACCGGGGCCGGAGCGCAGGTTTACTCCGTTGGCGGTGACTTTTACAGAGTATTCTTTTTGCAGGTTAATAAAATCGTTTTTTACCCAGCCATTTAGTTGTTTAGTTTTTATCTGATACCAGTCGTTTTTACTGCCCAGTATTTCTATCGAACTACCCTGATCCAATCTGCCCACAATATTATAGGTAGTAGCCGGGCCAGAGCGAACGTTTACGTAGTTATTGTTTATAATACCGGTGGCAGCGGTGGCGCTGAGCAGGAATGAGAAGAAGAAGATGTTTAACATAATAAGCAGGGGCAATATTCGCAGATTAGGTTGTATATGATCACCCTTTGGATTTTTAGTTTTGGTTAAATTATGTATTAGATTCGACATGAACTCCTCCAATAGTAGTTTCTTTAATATAATATATCATTTTGCAGGTTTGGCTTACAGTTCAAACAGGGGGACGTTCTTTCTGTTTGGTTTGCAAACCAAACAAAAAGAACGTCCCCCTGTTTGCAACATGTAGTTAAGGCGGTGCAAGACGGCGGCGGCTTCGGCCCGGGTTAGAGGTTGGTCGGGATTAAACTGCTTTTTGTCGTTGCCAACGATTAGACCCAGCCGGGTTAAAAATTCTACAGCGGGGCGGGAAGCAGGAGAGATTTTATGAGTATCTTGATAAGTTGGTCTTGTACTGCTAGACAGGGTGGGGATTGCCAGGTCCTTTATTTTTTCAAGCTTTTTATATAGAAGTATGGCCATTTCTTCCCGAAGAAACTGCTCTCCCTCAGGTGGATATGGGTCCGGAAGTGTTGCTAACAGCTCGGGAGCAGTGCAGATAAGTAATTGGTCTAAAACCTGTATGAAATTATCCCGGCTTATAGGCTGGTCAGGTGCAAAGAGCCCTTCTTCCTGCCCGAACAGGAGATGAAATTCACAGGCAAACCGGATGTCTTCCCCCGCCCAGTGTTGTACACTATCCCGGAAGTGTTCTTGTTTATTGATCAGGGCGTATACGCTGGGTCGGATCAAGGCATAGGCACTCTCCCCTGCGTTCAGTGTCACCAAAGGCTGGTATTCCCAATTATTTTCCTGATTATTATATTGATAGAGCATAGCCGGGGTATCGGAATCAGCCGGTAAAGGCTGGAAATACAGGGGAAAGCGAAGGGTAACTGGAGTATTAAGATTGCTGGTTGCAGTAAAATTATAGGCAGGGGAAATTTGCCGCAGTGATTTATAGGGGCTCTTAAATATCTCCTGGCCCTGGTTCTCCTGGTTAAGACAGAGCTCAAATAGTATTTTTTCACCAGTCTGCAGTTCCAGAAAACCTGGCTGCAGGATTAGTTTTCCTCCGGGAAACTCTATATGAATGGTCCTTTTCTGCTTATTTATAAGAGTTAGAATTTCCTCTTCCAGTTCAAAATGAATTCTGTTATCTACCAGCTCCAGATGAATTAATAGCGGATTGTTGTCCGATGCCAGCAGGGCTGTTAGCACTGGATTAGCCGCAGGTGTTGGGGTATTGTCGTTGGATGAATAGTCGGAGCCTGAGACAGGTAGTGCGGGCTGTGGCGATGGCTGCAAGATCGGTGGATCAGGTTGTGGCTGTGGAGTTGGTGTCTCAGGTGCCGGCGGATCAGGCTGTGGCTGTGGGGTAGGTGTTTCAGGTACCGGCGGATCGGGTACTGGCTGCGGCGGTGGGGCTGGTGCCTGTACCCTTATGGTCTTAGTCGCGGTTCGATTTTCACAGGTAGCTGTAATAATGGTTTCTCCCTCTTCCCGGGCTAGCAATATACCGTTTTCCACTTCAGCTACCTGGGGTTGACTGCTGTTCCAGGATATTTCTGGACCCAAGTCCGTGGTAAAACCATTACGGTAGGTAGCTGTGGCTTGCAGGGCCAGGCTTTCACCGGGTTTAATAGTCTCCGCCAGGTTTATATTCAGATTAACCAGGCCGGCCGACCAGTAAATCGTATCAGCGTTGCAGTTATAAACCAGTTCTCCTCCCTGACAATCTATTCCCCTCACAATGTCGGCTAAAGGAACCCGGAGTGTTGTACATTGGTCAGCAAAGTTCATTTTATAGATTCCGGGCTCTTTGTTAAAGTAATACATACTTTCATTATCAATACAGTAGATAGGTAAACCGTTTACCTTTAGCGGGGTAATGTTTTGATTGTCCATATTATATAAATACCAGTCCCTGTTCTCCTTTTGGGCAAATACTAGTTTTTCTCCGGCCACATCTATGGTACCCATTGCTGCCTGGAATTTCTCAACCTGCTCGCAGTTACGCAGATTAAGGTCATACCGGAAAATCTTGCCGCTATCCTTATCCTCCCATAACAGGCCTTTTTGCTCCTGGAATGAGTATATCTGTAAGTTCCGGGTATATAGCTTTGTTATTAAAACGGTGTTTTGTTCCGGTTCCAGCAGGTAAAGGTCTTTATAAAGGCCCTTGCCCCCCAGGGCTGCGATAATATCCCCCAAAACTACGTACTCATCAATTGACTCTGCCACGGATAATAGTTTTTTGCTCTGTCCGGGGTCTAAACCAAACCTTTTGACAGTAGAAATATTGGTACACCAGAGTTCCCCTAAATTGCTGTTGCAGTACACGGCCAGCCCCTGATCTATCATAATCCTTTGTTTTGGGGCAACGATTAACTCAGGGTTAATCAGGCCTTTATCACCCGTCTGCATGTTATAGAAGCAGGAATAAACCTTACCTTTATTGTTTTCTGCCCAAACTATGAAATTACCATCGGTTGATGGATTGCTGCAGGTGGCTGTGTTTTCCAAGTATATTCTTTCTACCCTGGCAGAAGCGGCATCGGCAGGTGTTGTAGCAGGATAAAAAGTAAATATTGCCAGCAGGGTAATTAAAGCCGTTGTGGATATAAAACGCAAGGACATCACCCTTCAATATTTTCCATTTATCTGCTTATTATAGTAAAATGTGCTATTTTTGGCAAGCAAACAGGGGGACGTTCTTTTTGTTTGGTTTGCGTTACACCAAACAAGGGGACGGACGAAACAAGGGGACGTTCTTTTTGTTTGGTTTACGTTACACCGAGTGCACAATATTTAAACTCAACCCTGTTACACGGGCTATTTGGCGCAGGGTAATCCCTTCACTCTCCTTGATCTTTTGTAATACCTCATTTCGCTGCACCTTTTCCATCCCTTGCAGTTTTCCAATTGATTCTCCATTCATCAGCGCTTCTATCTCAGCTTTTACCTCCCCATCACTTTTTCGCTTTTTAATCTCATCATCGAGGCAGTTATCATCGTTTTCCTGCCCCATAAAATCCCTTAATCGCTCAATTGCTTTACTCCGCTCAACATGAATTATTCCTAATATAAAATCGGTATCAGTTAGTTTAACCGGGTACTCCCTGCCGCTATAATACGCTTGCATACTGCTCCATTTGTATTTTTCCGGTGCACGAACCATTCCAGCCTTTACCGGATTGTTATGAATATAACGCATCACTGTCAATAAATAAAAATTATCTTCAACGCATTCGCTTCCGTATCTTCCCTGAAATACATGGCCGCTTCTATCATACTTTTGATTGTACCACCAGGCATAACTACTTCCTATCCTGCTCATGATTCGTGATATATTATCAGTATTTTCTTTTATTAGTAAATGTACATGGTTACTCATCAGGCAATAAGCATATAGCGCATACTGATTATCCGTTTTCTTTTGTCCAACCGTCTTTAAAAACTGCTGAAAATCATCATCGTCATAGAAGATATCTTGCCGATTAATACCCCGTAAAATAACATGGTATATTCCACTATCGCACCTTCCTCTAGCCGTTCTGACCATGCGCATCACATCCGTCTTTTTCTTCCCATTATATCAAAATATTGTAAAGCAAACAAAAAGAACGTCCCTCTGTTTTTACTAAAAGAACGTCCCTCTGTTTTTGTTTTCTAAATATACCCCTGGGGGCCGGAGGGGTCTTGAGGTTGCTGATAGGGTGACTTGAATTCGCCGTTATGACCGGGACTGGGTAGTTGAGACCTCTGCTGCTTGATATCTTCTGAGTTTTCTGTGTCGTCTTCATCTTCGACATTAGCTGGTGGGCCGATTACGAGCGGGGGTGGGGATTGTTGAACTACGGCTATAGTATTGCCGGCAAAGAGGTTTTCCAGCAGGTCGGCGGTGGCGTTTTTATCTGCCAGCCAGTAGCTGTTAAGCAGCCTGCCGTTACTATCTACTTCATCGTAAAAACAACCGGGCAGGGTCTGGGTTATGATGGAACCGGTATTAAAACCAGGTGCCCAGCTGGCCATCTTAACCATATCGGTGAAGCCAATATCAGTTTCCACATACTGTTTCATCTGTTTGGCCAGGCTGGGGAGTTTGGCAATAGTACGCGGCTGCAAAACCTCACCGGCCAGGGCCTTGACAAATGCCTGCTGTTGGTAGGTACGGTCGATATCCCCATTGGTATAATCCCGGAAACGGACAAAGGCCAGGGCTTTTTTGCCGTCCAGCTTCTGCTTGCCCGGGTGCAGGTTAATCCCTTCCAGGGGTTTGTACATACGCTGGGGAACGTCTATGGTCACCCCGCCCAGGGTATCAACTATTTTTTCGAAACCCTTGAAGTCCATTTCTATATAATAATCAATCTGCGTGTGCATCAGTTCTTCCACCCGGTCTACCGCATATTTGGGGCCACCGATGAAGTTGGCTGCGCAAATTTTACTGGTTCCCAGGCCTTTAATTTCCGTGCGGGTGTCACGGGGTATGGAGATTATGGCTGCTTTATCCAGTTTGGGGTCTATGGAAACGAGTAACATAGTATCGGAACGGGAGTTTTTCTCGCCCGGGCGGGCATCCACCCCGAGGACCAGAATGTTGGTTCTCTCTCCATCGATCCGGTTCTGTTTTTCTTCCCCGGCCGTTTTTTCTTTCCCAGGGTCTCCAGGCTGCATTATTTTGGTAAGGCCGGCTCCCAACCCGAAAAACATGCCAAATATTAGTCCGCTTATCAGCATCCATTTTAAAAATGAGTTCTTCATGTAATGATTACTCCCCAAACCTTGTTCCCTTTTTTTGTCCTTATAATAGAGTATACAATAAATAATGACTTTTCTGACAGTACTATTCTTTTCCAAACAAGGTGGGCAAACAGAGCAAACAGAGGGACGTTCTTTTTGTTTGGTTTGCAAACCAAACAAAAAGAACGTCCCTCTGTTTGCTTATGCTTCTACCCGGGGGGTGGTTATGTGTTCTTCGCCGCTCAGGAGGCCGATTTTGTAAGCTGCCAGAAATACTAATAACAGGAGCAGAGCCAGCAGTATATTGGCCTTGGGGCTGCTGATAAAGGTAATAACAATGGCTATCAGGCTGAAAAAACTGCTGATACCATAAATGATTAAAACGCTGCGGCGGTGACTCATCCCGAGGGCCATCAGGCGGTGATGGAGATGGTCGCGGTCGGGTAAGAAAACAGGTACCTGATTATACACCCGCCGGAAAATAGCAAAAAAGGTATCAAAAATAGGAATAGCCAGTATTATGATGGGTATAAACAGGGATATCAAAGCAGCACTTTTAGCGGTGCCGATTATAGCCAAACATGCCAGGACGAAACCAAGGAAGTTGGAACCGGAGTCTCCCATGAAGGTTTTGGCCGGGTAGAAGTTAAAGGGAAGAAAACCGGCAATGGCTGTCACCAGGGTAAAGGCCACCACTGCTGCCTCCGGCTGTCCCTTGATTATAAATATAACTGCCATGGTGGTGGCGGCAATAGCAGATACGCCTGCAGCCAGTCCATCCAGGCCGTCAATCAGGTTTATGGCGTTGCTTATGCCCACTATCCAGAGAATGGTCAGGGGTATACTTAAGAATCCCAGGCTAAACCCACCGTCAAAGGGGTTGGTGAGAAAATGAACTACTATTCCATAGTGAACTGCTACTGAGGCGGCAGCTATTTGACCCAGCAGTTTCAGCCAGGGTGAAAGCTGAAATATATCATCCAGCAGACCTACCAGAAAGATAATACAGGCACCGTAAATCAGGCCGGTAAATGGCCCTGATACCTTTAAGATAAATATCAGGCAGAATAGAAAGGATACGAATATAGCCATACCACCTATACGGGGCATGGGGTGGGTATGTACTTTGCGCTCCTCCGGGCGGTCAACTGCCCCTATTTTAAAAGCCAGTCTGATGACCAGGGGACTGGTCAGACAGGACAGGACAAAAGCTGACAGTAAAACTATTATATATAAATGTGCGGCCATAAGGCACAAACCCTCCAAAACTCTGTTAGCATCATTCTAGCACCCATGTCTTCAACTTGTCCATATGACAATTTCCGGAGGATAATGCAGAATTAATGTCATCAGGGTTTATTTAGTACAGGCCGCTTCTGCAGGCGGGCTTACAGGACAACTTAATTTCTTCCATATTGCTATTGTCTTATTATAAAGAATATAATCTATTTAGCGCTCTGCTGCTGTTTGCGGCTTATAGCGCTATCATAAATTATGGAGAATAATTTTATGTCAAGAACCGGGAGCCCGCTCCGGATAGTTAGTACAATCGTTTTGCTAACTGTAATTGTTAAATTAATAGGGTTTCTGCGGGTCCTGTTTATGGCCCGGGTTTATGGAACCGGCATGGAAGCCAGTGCCTTTGAGGCGGCTTACCGGATACCGGATTTGCTTTTTATCAGCATTGGTATAGCTATCGCCACCACGTTTATCCCTATCTTTAACGAGCATCTCACCCGCGGCGGCCACAAAGAGGCTATGTTGTTTGCCAATAATGTCGTAAATCTGCTGGTGCTGGTTACGGTTGTTATGGCTTTACTGGGCATAGCTCTGGCTCCCGGCATAGTCAGCTTAATCTACCGGGGTTTTCAGGGGCAAATCTACAACCTGACCGTCGACCTGGTAAGAATACTCTTTCCTATTATTATTTTTATTGCCTTAAGCTACATTATGACAGGTCTGCTGCAGAGCCTGGGAGAGTTTAAAATACCGGCCCTGATCAGCCTTCCCGCCAATGTGGTTAGTATTGTTTACCTGCTCTTTTTCAACCATCATGGTGGTATATATGGCTTTGCCGCTGCGGTCGTGTTCGCCTGGAGCCTGCAGTTATTAATTCAGGTTCCGGCCCTGCGTAAGAAGGGATATCGTTATAAGCCGGTATTAAATCTGAAACACCAGGGCTTACGCAAAATGCTGGTAATGGTGGTACCGATAATGTTAGGCAGTTCAGTACAACAGTTTAATGTTATAGTAAACGGTGCCCTGGCCTCAGGTCTGGGGGTTAATGCCCTGGCGGCCCTGGCTTATGCCAATTATATTTATGTTATTATTGCCGGTATTTTTGCCTATGCCGTATCTGCGGTCATGTTCCCTTCCCTGTCCCGGATGTACTCCAATGATAACCGCTCAGACTTTAAACAGCTTATAAACCGCTCGGTCCGCTCTCTGTCCTTCATACTTATTCCTATAATGATTGGGCTGATGCTGCTTAGTGAACCAATAGTGGCCCTTTTACTGCAAAGGGGCCAGTTTGACGTTTTTTCCACCCGCCTGACTGCCGGGATTCTGTTCTTTTATGCCCTGGGTATGCTGGGCTATGGGCTGCAGGAACTTTTAAACAAGGCTTTCTATGCAGTACAGAATACCCGGGCACCTTTAAAAACAGCAGTTTGGGGGATGTCTTTAAATATTGTCTTAAGCATTATTCTGGTCCGGTATTTGGAGCTGGGCGGCCTGGCTCTGGCAGCATCGGTTTCATCTATTTTTATTGCCGGAATGCTCTTAATCCGGTTATCACATTTAATCCCGGGTTTGATTGAAAAGGCGACATTTACATCGATTTATAAAGTTTTCGTTTCTGCTATAATAATGGGGATTGCGGTTTATTTATACCGGGATTTTTTATGGATGGATTTAGCCAATCATTACGCTAACCTCTTGCTTAACCTGGGTGCAGCAGTTTCTCTGGGCGCAGTCATTTATATCTTAACGGCATTTATGTTAAAAAATGAGGAAGCCGGCGTCCTTTTTGATGTACTGGGGAAGCGTTTACACCGTATTCGCCAGGAGGGGTAAACCATGGAAAAAACAACTGTTTTGCTTGCCTTGATGGGGCTTGATATAGGTGGGGCGGAAACTCATGCAGTAGTTTTGGCCCGGCATTTGCAAGAAATGGGTTATAAGGTAGTAATCGCTTCTAACGGAGGTGTATATGAAGAGCAAATCAGGCTTAATGGCATTAAACATTACCATGTCAACCTGACTTCCAGGAACCCACTGACGGCAATGCAGTCTGTCTGCCGTCTGTGCCGCCTGGTTAAACAAGAAAGGATAGACCTGATTCATGCCCATGCCAGAATTCCCGCTTTTCTGTGTAATATTGTCAGCAGGTATTATCACATTCCTTTCATTACCACTGCTCATGCTGCTTTTCGCAGTAATTTCTTATTAAGGTGGCTTTCGGTCTGGGGTGAATATACTATAGCGGTCAGTAATGATATTAAGGAGTATTTAACCCGCACTTTTGCGGTTAATCCGGACCAGATTACGGTAATTTATAATGGAATTGATGCAGAAGTTTTTACCCCTCAGGTTGATTATGGGCCGGTAGCCAGGGAACTGGGCCTTAATGAGAATTGCCGCAAAATTGTATGTGTAACCAGGTTGGACAATCAGTTGGCTGATGTTGTATTACACCTTATTGATGCAGTGGAACTGCTCAGTAAGCAGTATTCACCCCTGGCCCTGGTAGTTGCCGGGTCAGGTAACCGGTTAAGGGAAGTACTGAAATATGCCCGGGAAAAAAATAAGGCCCTGGGCAGAAACGTAATCCATGTGCTGGGTAAAAGAACTGATATTGCCCAACTGGTAAATATGGCCACTGTTTTTGTAGGCATCAGCCGGGCGGCCATGGAAGCCATGGCCTGTGAAAAACCGGTGGTACTTGCAGGCTGGTGGAGTTTTATCGGTCTCCTGGAACCTGATAAGGTACCGATATTAAAGGAGAATAATTTTACCGGGCGCAGTTTCAGCCAGCCGGTAACGCCCAGGCTTTTGGCCGATGAAATAGCCCGGGTGTTTGAGCTGGATGAAGCGGAACTACGTAATCAGGGTAAATGGAACCGGGGGCTTATTTTAGAGGAATACTCCAGCAAGGCTATGGCGGAGGAGACTGCCGCGGTTTATGAATCAATTTTAAGTTTAGGAGTGAGACAGTAATGAAATGGATAGACGAAAAGGGGTTTTTGTTCGGGCGGATTAATGTAATTGATTTTATCGTTTTGCTGGTGCTGATACTGGCTGTTGCCGGAGGAGTCTATAAGATGGGTTTTGTCAACCGCCTGGAAGAGGATACCAGGCCCAGGGATAAGGCAATCATTACTTTTATGGTGAAGGAAGTATCGCAGTGCACGGCTGATGTAGTAGAGGTCGGCGGTGAAATTAAGGAACTGCGCAGTAACCAGGTTTTTGGGAAAATTGTTGATAAGGAGGTCCAACCTTATTCCGAAGCTGCCTCAGATCAAAACGGCAAATGGGTCTTATCTGAGGTCCCGGGTAAGATAAATATTATAATTACGGTAGAGGCTTATGCTCCTTTTAGTGAAGATATGAAACTGGGAAGTAAAGATGCTAAGGTAGGCTCCAAAATAGACCTTAAGGGGCCGAAATTCGCAGTCGAGTCGTATATAACAGGAGTTCAATAAACATGGATAATCACCGCAGTTTGCCCTTTGTAATACGGGGGCCCAGGCTTTTGGCCATTTATTATGGGCAAAGCTGTATTCATTATTTGCTGGCGGCGCTGGACCGGCTTTACCAGGTTTATTTGTTAAACAGCCGGATTGCCCGATGTTTCTGTCAGACTAATCCGGTTTACTCCCAGGGCAGCAGTTTTTGGCGGATGCTGAAGCGTATGAGCTTATGGATTAACCGGGCTTCGGGCGACTGGGCGGGGCAATGGATTGAGTCCAGCCGATTATGCGTATTTGCCAGGAATTTAAGCCGGCCGGCTCAGGGGAGACCCCTTCGACTGTTGGGCTATTTTGGAGTGGCATTCTTTTTCGCTGATGTGGTATTGCGCCTCTTATTACAGCCCGGCCTGACCCTGGGCTTACTCGGCAGTATAGTGATGTTACTGTTTTTCCTGCTGCTGACCACGGTTGGCTGTAATTGGCAGCAGATCTGGTCCGGCAGTATTATCAGCCGGGTTATAAATTGGATTTGTGATTTTGATGGTGAGGAGCATATATGAAGGACAACACTGATACACTGGTACAGGCAGCTATAGCTATAACAGGCGCAGCTCTGGTTATCGGCCTGAATTTCATAGCGATAAAAGGTATTGTAGTGTTTATGGCTCTGATGCTGGCCCTGCTGATTCTTTGGCGGGTGGAAACGGGCTTGATACTGCTGGTTTTATTCCTGCCTTTTCTCCCGGCCACCCTGGCTGTCGGCCTGGTGGCTTTAACGGTTTTATCCTATATTATTAAGCTGTTCAATGGGCAAGCCAGTTTTAATCTCACTCCTCTGGCTTTGTACCTGTTCATTTTTGCCCTGGTGCTGGTTTTTGCAGTGGTTTTTTCAGCAACTCCGCAAAGCAGCCTTAAGACCGGGGTGGTATGGTTACTATATCTGGCCCTTTATCCGGTTATTATCAATACCGTAAAAGAAAAACGTTTCCTGTATTTACTGCTATTCCTGCTGGTTGTTTCCGCAACTTTGCAGTCCCTGTATGGAATCTACCAGTATGGTGCCGGCTTATTTATTGATACTGAAGGCTGGACTGACCCTGAACTTTTTGCCGATATTAAAACCCGGGTTATCGGTACCCTGGATAACCCTAATATTTTAGCCCAGTACCTGGAATTGGTAATACCCTTAAGCCTGGCATTGTTTTGGACTACCCGGCATTGGGCTAAAAAAATGGTTTTTATGACCTGCACCATTATAATGACATTATGTATGTTGCTAACCTATTCCCGGGCCGGTTGGATTGCTCTGGCCCTGTCAATTCTGGTTTTTGGTTTGTTACGGGATAGAAAAGTGGTATTATTAGGGGCCCTGGCCCTCTTAGTAGCTGTATATTACCTTCCCGGTACCTTTATGAACCGTTTATCCAGTATTGGCAATATGGGTGAATCATCCATCATGTACCGGACTTTTGTATGGAAATCAGCTCTGTATATGTTAAAGGATTTCTGGTTTAGCGGGGTGGGTCTGGGAACCAATGCTTTCTCGGCTATTTATAATCAATTTTATATGCGGGAAGGGGTATTTGCCTTCCATACCCATAATCTTTACCTGCAGCTGTGGATAGAAACCGGAATTTTAGGGTTACTGTCGTTCCTTACGGTAGTTTTTGTAAACATTAAGCATGCACTAAGCGCACTTCTGCAGACTCATAATATTGTTATTAAAGCCATACTGGCGTCTTTCCTGGCGGGTCTGAGCGGCTTTCTTTTCCATGGTTTAATGGAACATTCTTTTTATAATTTTAAAATTCTGCTGCTGTTCTGGACAGTAATTGCGCTTATCATGGCTATGCATAATATGGTGTTTGCTGCCGCTGATGAAAAACCGGAAGAGAACCAGGGTTTACTACCGGCAGGGTTTTCCGGGAATGCTTGTAAGGAGAGTTAAATGATCAGGCTGTTGCATGTTATAAGTGATAGTAATATTGGCGGGGCCGGAATCTATGTACAATCGCTGACCCGGGCGCTGGACCCCGACCAATTTAAGGTGTTTGTTACCTGTCCCCCTGGTTCCCGGCTGGCCGGATTGATTGAAAAACCGGTGCAGCTGGCAGAGCTTCCGGGACTGGTGGCTGAGCAGTCATTCAGCCTGCAGGCTGTTTTCAGTTTGCTGAGGTTTATTAAGGAAAATGATATTGATATTGTTCATACTCATGCCAGTTTATCCGGACGCCTGGCCGCCCGCATGGCAGGGGCTAAAATAGTATATACCCGCCATACACCGGTAGCGGTGTATCCTGAAAATAGTTTGCAATGGCGTATTCAACGCCGGGTTAATCTCTGGCTTTGTGATCAGGCGGTGGCAGTATCAGGTTTTATTGCCCGGCAGCTTGATGAACAGGGTTTTCCCAGGGAGCGTATAAACCTGATATATAATGGGGTAGATACGGAAAGGTATGCTGTTTCACCTGATACCAGCATGCTCAGGGAAAAATATGGGCTTAAGCAGGAGTTTATAGCCGTAGTAGTTGCCCGTCTGGAAGAAGTAAAAGGGCATAAACATTTGCTTACAGCGCTTTCTTCTTTGGATTTAAGTGAATTTAATATAAAGCTTTTTATGGTGGGAGATGGTTCTCAAAAAGAATCTTTACAGATTTTGGTGAAGGAGTTGGGCCTGGAAAACGTAGTTTATTTTACCGGAAGTGTAACCGATGTCCGACCCTTCCTGGCCCTGGCTGATGTTCTGGTACTGCCTTCCCTGGAGGAAGCGCTGGGGCTGGTATTGCTGGAAGCTATGGCTATGGCCCGGCCCTGTATAGCCTCCCGGGCAGGTGGTATCCCGGAAGTAGTAAGAGATGGTGAGAACGGTATCCTGGTGAAAGCCAGAGACTCAGACGGCCTGGCCTCTGCCCTGGTCACACTCTATCAGAACCGGGAATTAGCTGCAACTATGGGCCAGGCAGGCCGGCAGACAGTTAAGGATAATTTTTCGCTGCACCTGATGGCGGAGCAGATGAGTAAGTTATATAAAGATTTATCAGGTCATAAGTAAGCGGGGTGATGCAGGATGAAGAAGATTCTTATCTCCGGCTACCATGGTCTTGGTAATTGCGGAGATGAAGCCATTCTGGCAGCAATAGTGAATAACCTGAGAAAAGCGGACCCGGATATTAAAATAGTTGCTCTTTCCCGTACCCCGTCTGAGACCCGGGAGAAATTCAGGGTCAAATCGGTTAATCGTTTTAATGTTTTTAGTATTATCTATGAAATGTTATCCTGTAACCTGGTTTTAAGCGGCGGGGGTTCCCTCCTGCAGGATGTAACCAGCAGCCGCTCCCTGTATTATTACCTGGGGATTATTGTTATGGCCCGGTTACTGGGGCGGCCGGTTATGGTTTATGCCAATGGCATCGGTCCGGTTCGAAAACGGCTTAACCGCTTTTTTACCCGGCTGGTATTAAATCGGGTTAGTTTTATTACCTTGCGCGATAAGGATTCCTTCCGGGAGTTGTATGAAATGGGGGTTAAGCGGCCTCAGGTGCTGGTCTCGGCTGACCCCGTCTTTACCATGGAAGCAGTCAGCGAGGTTCAGGCGGAACAGATACTACGGAATGAGAATATCGAGCTCCAGCGTCCCTTGATTGGGATATCGCTGCGCCCATGGAAAAACAGCAGTGCCTGGCTGAGGAAGATTTCCCTGCTGGCCGACAGGCTTATAGACCATTTCGACTGTAATATCCTGTTCCTGCCTATGCACATACCGAATGATGCGGTGGTCATTGAGCAGGTCCGGGCTTTGATGCAGAAACCTTCTTTTGCTATACAGGGCAGCTATTCCGGAGAAGAAATGATGGGTATTATCGGGCATACCAGGGTGATAATAAGCATGCGCCTGCATACCCTGATATTTGCCGCAGTCCAGAGGGTTCCTATGATTGGTCTGGTATATGACCCCAAGGTGAGAAGTTTCCTGGACGCAGTGGGGCAACCGGTGGCCGGCGATATCGACAGCCTCGATGTGGATGAGCTTTTTAACATCCTGCAGGAAATGTTGGATAATTATGAAGAAATGGTACAGACTCTGGATGAGCAGGCTGTCCGCTTAAAAGAAAAAGCCCACATAAATGACCAAATGGTTATGCAGTTATTGAAATATTAAAAAACCCGGGGCTTCGCAGAGCAAGTCCCGGGTTTATCATGTTTGTTACCTGGTCAGGATAGCGGTATTAGTTGCTGCGTCCCAACTTACTCTTAAACCAAGATTTTCGCCAATGTATCGCACCGGTACCAAAACCCTTCCATTGATCAGTTTACCTGCCACTTCAGGATTCCGGGTCTGGCCATTAACTATGAATTGCTGCTGGTCCAGCAATATGGTCATAGATGTACCATTACCCTGAACCGTAGCCTGTTTCCGGTTGTTATCCCAACTTACCTGGAATCCCAGTTGTTCACTTACCGCCCGCAGAGGAATCATTACCCGGTTGTTAAACATACCCGGTGGTTCATCAAAACTGAGCTGTTGTCCGTCCAGGGTAACTTTAATAGATTTGCTGGATGGTACCGACGCCTTAACAGATTTGTGGGCCACAACTGCACCGGCGCTGTTAAGTGCCCGGGCTTCAACTACCGCATTACCACCGCCGGCCGGGAAACGGCAGCTTATGTCCCAGGGTATCCGGGTGCTGCGACCCATAAACTGGCCGTTAACATAATACTCAACTGCTGTGATATTAGTTTCTCCGGCATCAACATAGCAGGCCAGGTCGCAAATTTCAGAATAGATGCGATTGCCCAGAGCACAGTAATAAAATGGTGACTGCCCATTATAAGTATCCAGATAATATGGGCTGGCTATAGCTTCGCGATAGGCCTGAGTCATGGTACTGTTTTGGGAGACATTATAAATACTAAAATCCTGAGGTATTCCCGAGTTGAAATAGTATACGGCTTTTATACGTGGATATAGCAGGGGTATGTATCCGTAAACCTGTTTCAGGGTTTGTGCCGCCCAGCCGTCAACCACCTGGTAAGGCCGCGAATTGGCCCAGGCTACACCTGTCTCGGAAATCATAATTGGTTTTTTCCCTGAATAGGCATTATAAATCTTTTTAAACTTGGTCAGGGGGTTAGCTTTATGGCCCTGGTAAAATTTCGTCCAGGTCCAGGCAGCATTATCATTCTGGGGATTACCGACAAAGTAGTAATCCGCGTAGCCATTGATTCCTACCCAGTCTACCCAGGCATCTCCCGGGTAATAGCTGTCCAGTTTATCATCTGGTACATAGTTAGGAGACCAGACCATGGCCACGTTGGGAGCATCCCGATGCATTACATCCGCGACCAGGCGAAATTTTTCTTTGTAGAGCTCAGGCTGCATACCCCAGGCAGTCCAATCCCCGTTCATTTCCCCGGCAAAACGCAGGAAAACGGGATTGCCGAACTCCCTAAGTTGTCGGGCCAGTTGTCTTAAATACTGGTTGTCGTTTACGGCTTGCAGCCCTTGATTTGGCTCTATAGATAACTGCAGACTGGCATTATTATTTGTTACATCATCGATCAGATATGGTATGGGCTCGCCCCAGTCAACATATATTAAAGCACTGGAATAGGATTTACCATATGCGCTTTTCACATTACTCAACGTACCATTAAGGTTGTTATCACGATCGAAGGTTGAACCCAACAACGCGCCGAATTTTGGTTCAGATTTACCCAGCGGATAAGGTGAAGCTTGTCCGGCCGTAGGTTCTTTTACATAGAGTTGCAAATCGGCCGCATAAGCTGAACCGGTGGAAGCGGCAAAAAATAACAGCAGTAGTACTACTGCAAGTGTTTTAACCCAACTATGATTCATTTTTACACATTCCTCCCCATGTAGATATTAGTCAATACAGAAATTTTACCCCCTCCCATTTGTTAAAGTATAAACTAAATATTTCTATACCTGGTTCCATATTCCTCCTGATAGTCCGGTGTTTATCTGTTTCAATATATTGTCGGCCTGGAAAAGTATTCCTCAAAATCAAAAAAGGACGGCCCGCAAACCGTCCCTGTCTGTTTTATCAGCTATTCTTTTGAACGCAGGGTGGGGAAGAGGATAACGTCTCTTATGGAGGGGGAGCCGGTAATAAGCATTACCAGGCGGTCAATGCCGATTCCCATCCCGCCTGCCGGAGGCATGCCGTATTCCAGGGCATTTATGTAGTCCTCGTCCATCATGTGGGCTTCACTGTCCCCCTGGGCTCTTTTTTCTACCTGTTTCTGAAAACGTTCTTTTTGATCTATGGGGTCATTAAGTTCGGAAAAGGCATTGGCTATCTCCCGCTGCATGATAAATAACTCAAAACGGTCGGTAAACTCGGGGCTAGTCGCATTCTTTTTGGCCAGCGGGGAGATCTCTACCGGGTGCCCAT
>JAAYCQ010000147.1 GCA_012729715.1 Syntrophomonadaceae bacterium | reverse complement strand
TGTCCCCTTGTCCCACTTTAGCCTATGACTTCGTCGATAGCTTTTTGCAATTGTTCCTTACCCTGAGCTCCTACTATACGTTTTACTTCGCTGCCGCCTTTAAAAAAGGCCAGGGTGGGAATACCGCGTATACCATACTGAACTGCAATACTTTTGTTTTCATCAACGTTTAATTTACCAACATTTATCTTACCTGCATTTTCGGCTGCCAGTGTTTCTACCAGCGGTCCTACCATTTTGCAGGGGCCACACCAGGGGGCCCAAAAATCAACCAGCACTGGAAGTTCTGACTGTATTACTTCCTGTTCCCAGTTATTTGCATTTAAATCGATAACTGCCATACATATCCCTCCTGCTCATTTTCATCAGGTTATACATACTACCATACAATGTAGACTACAGCAGTAGCTGCACCCAAAGCAATAGTAACCCATATTAAGGTCCTGAGCATATCATGTTTTACCTGTTTGGCTAAATCATCCATTATTATTCCTCCTGATAGCTTGTTAAAAATCATGGTAATTATAACATAAAAGCCAGGAAAAATCCCTTTTTATATTTAACACAAGATAACCGTCCCCTTGTGCGCGCGGCCCCCCTGTGTCACCCTATGCCCCTTATTTTTTAATAGTTCCCGGCCCTACCGTAATTATTGTATCCCATCCAGGAGTAAACTCCTCTGATAAAAGCGTTTTTTCTGTTTCTTTACCCTTTATTTTTACTACCCGGTAGCTGCGATTTATATACCCGCTCTGACCCTCCTGTATAACTATCCGTTGCTGGGGTGTTAGTTTTTTGTCGACTTTCACCTGCATCTGGGGAGGTATCTCCTTCTTTTCGGTTACAAACAGTATTTCCTTGCCCTCTTCAGTCTGGCAGCCAAATATCTTGATAATAAGATTATTTCCATCTATCAGAGCAGTTATTAAGACCGGCTGCTCCAGGTTATTGATAAAACCAGCCTGCTGGTCTACGTACTTAAGACCAGCTTGAGATAAAGCCCGATACAGGGTATCATTTACCAGAGTCAGACTACTGTCGGTGAATATTATCGATTTGATGGATGCAACTTGGGTTAAAGAAAAACTATCGGCAGGCATAATAATGAAACCGTTTAGGTTGTGTACTAAAGGCTCCAAATCTGCTATGGGCAGGTTTATTCTGCTCATACTTATTCCTATCATATCCTTAACTTCTTTTATATCTTCCAGCTTTACCCGGGGATGAATCTCGGTGATAATGAGCGGAACAGGCCCCAGCGAGCCCTTTTGCAGGGAATGGTTAATCTCTTTTAGGCTGGCATATATGTCGATGGCATATCCGGTCTTATGCCCTATATATTCCAGATAATCCTTGCTATATAAAATACGGGCGTTGACAGCAGGTTGGTCCAAGTCTTTCTTAAGTTCGGCTAATTTTTCTTCCATTAAAGTCCGATTCCAGTTTATTTTAGGGGCTATGTTAATGGTGTTACCACGGGCAATACAGTGCTTAAAAACCCCAAAACCTTTTTGATTTAAAGAATCATCAATTTGAGCAAGAGTGGCAGGAATATCATAAGCGATACCAACCTGATTTAATGGTATGGACAGTTGCCGTGAAGGTAATTGCAATAATAGTTGCCTGCCATGATTAGCTGGTAATTGTTGTGCTAATAAATCAGCAGCTTCATCATGGCCTAACCCGGCCAGACTTACCCCACCTACAAAAATATTGGAAGGATAAATGGCGGCGTCCCTTTTAGCCAAAGCCAGCGAAGCCAGGCATAAGGTTAATATTACTGCAGCTGCCATCAGCAATATTATCCGGGCCAGAAACTTTTTATATTCCGCCATCTTATTACACCTGCTATTTAACTATTTGGCACACTGGGACAGCTCAGTAAACCGATTATGCTGTTCAGCCAGGTCAATAACCTCTTCCGTTACCAGGGTACCTTCAGCAATTAGTATATTGCCAGAAGCATCTTTTACATCCTGAACCAGCTTTTTGCCGAGCAGGAACTGTTTTTGCCGAGCCTTAAAGAAAGCCGCTCCGTCAGTTTCCCCACCAGAAGCCGTGGGGGTAATATCCTTAGGCTGGGTTAAACCACCAGGATCAGTACCAGTTTGATTTTCGCGCACTACAATTACATCAGCTCCATAGGTTAGTACATCGGCAGCTTCAACAATATCAGTTTTGGATTCGTCCCGAGCCGTCTTGTATTCCAGACGCACTATCTTACCAGTGTTTTCATCAACCTCGTATTCGCTGATAACCCCAATCAGGTTACCCTTATTAGTTAATACCCGGTTACCTTTTATCTCTATATTGCGTTGCAGTAAGGTGCTGGCACTGGAATTGTCACCGATGTTAGATAACTGGTTTTGACTTTCAGTGGTTACGGCATGTTCGCCTATACCCATAACCGCCTTATAGGGCAGAACTCTGGCCCCCACATACCAGCTGCCGTTGCTGACTAGAATGAAATCAAGTTTGCCCTCCTCAGGATTAATCACCAGGTCTTTAACCTGTCCAATCTTTTTCCCGTCCACAATGGAAAAGACAGGTAGACCAATAATTTCCTGGCTTTTTTTCATTTCCTAATCTCCCTTCATCTAAACTCCTGGAGGGTTCATTTCTCCGTCCACTTTTAGGCGAACCCACCTTGGTACTCTGGATATTGGCAAATCGCTTATACCCAGGCGTTCCAGCTCTGCTGTCAGCAAGCTGATATAATCGATTTGACGGTTAATTTCGTTTATTATATCAGATTTATGGCCTGGTAGCGCAATAAAGCTGTTAAGTATCGACTCGGCTCTACTATAGCAACCGCACTCCTTATATATCTGAAGCAGTTCCATGGTTAACATATACCTTAGCTCATACTCAGAAGTATTATGCCAGGCCTCTTCGAAATATCCGGCGGCCTCCTCTTTATTTACATCCCTGCAGGCAAAGCCATTATCAATTAACTCTAAAATGGTCGACGAGGAAGCCATCTGAGGCTCCTCACTATCCGGAATCAAAATAGTGACTGAATCTTGTATTTCCATTGGTGATTCTGGTATTTCATCTACTTTATCTATCTCATCTATTTCATCCTCCTCATCTGTCCCGGCATCTATAAGGACCGGTTCAAACGTTTCCGTAATTAGTGGCTCTACCTGTTTATTAATATCCGTTGGTAATTCCGTATCTTTACTGCTAGCAGCCGCTTCTGGCAAATACTCTTCCTCCCGCTTCTCCTCCAGGATAGCTTCGGGAGTCAATTCCATACCGGGAGCAGGTTCAACCGTTGTAGTAATTTGAACTTCTTCCATTTGCTCTTCAACTTCTATTGCTTCTGGGGTTACATCTGCTTCTTGCTCTGGTTCTAATTCGTTTCCTTCACCTTCCGATTCTAACAAATCAACCAGGTTGCTATCCGATTCAAAACCTTCATCTGTTACAATATCCGCTTCGGGTATAAGCTCTTCTGCTTTGTTCCCTTCGGGAGTAGTCCTAAGGCTCACCTTTTCTTCAGAGATTTCTTCCGTTTCGGAAATTTCTTCGCTTGTTTCAATAATACCTGATTCATCATTTTCCGGTGTTTCACTGGTAACGGGAATAGCAGACATCTCATCGTTTATCAGATTATTAACATACTGCTTCCCGGTCGGTGACCTGGAAGTAAACAATGCTAAATCGCCAACCCTGCATTTTAATATGTACCAGGATACAACTGCTATTAATAATACATATATCATCAGGGAGACTAATCCGCCCATTCTTTCCATACTGATAGGAAAAGATAGAATAATAAGCAGAGAAAGAATTAATATAATGTTTATGTATTTCCCCTGAAGGCCATCCTTATGAAGAAGGTAAGCCATGGCTCCTCCAATGGGAACAAAAATAAGGATTACATAGAAAATATATTCTTCCATAAACCATCACCTTAACACTATTACCCATATATTCCTTCGACAGTTAATTCTTATTTCCTTCAAGAATTAAACGAAAATGCGGGTTATCATCAGAAAATAAAGTGAAGGCAACAAAAAAATTAAGGTCCCCTCACCCTCACTTTACATGTCTGCAGCACTTTTCGTTTCCTAATTATTGGGTATAGTAGTCAAAAGCCATACAGGATTATACTTAAATAACTTAATTTTGTTGAACATTGATATTTTTTGTAACATTATTATTTGTTCCTTTGTTCACACTATTTGGTAAAATATAAGTGTGAGTGGTAGGCTTTTAAGCCAACAGTGTAGAGAGAAAAAATAATAAAATATTTAAGGGGGATTTTTAATGAAGGAAGTATTTGTAGTTGAAGCTGCACGTACGCCAGTAGCTCGTGCGGGCAAACAGTCCTGGTTTACCAATGTCCGGGCTGAGGAACTCTCCGCCTATGTCTTCAAAGAACTGAGAAAGAGAGCTGGTCTGGAAGACAAAGCAAAACAGGCAGAAATTCTCGATGACGTAGTATGGGCAACCTGTGCCAACGCCTTTATGGAACAGGGTCTCAACATTGGTCGCTTGGCCTGGATTCTTTCCGATGGTTCTTATGATGTAGCTGGTTGTACAGTTGACCGTTTCTGTGCCTCCGGTTTACAGTCCATTCAGTTCGCAATTTCTTCCATGATGACTGGTTTTGCTGGCGATGTAGTTATTGCCGGTGGTGTTCAGCACATGAGCCATATACCCATGGGAGCCGGTGCAACTCTGCATCCCGACCTGGGTAACTTTATGAATCTGGCTGCCATTAATATGGGCTACACTGCTGAAATCGTGGCTCGCCGCTTCAATATCAGCCGCGAAGCTCAGGATCAGTTCTCCATGGAATCCCATGCCAAATGTGCTGCTGCTCAGGAGAAGGACAAGGCAGGCCCGGTAACCGTCACCGTTCAGTGTAAAGTACCGGCCAAAGCTGCCAAAAATAATCCTAACCCGCACGGCCGCGCAGTCGACTATGTCGCCAGTGAACACCTGGCCAAGGAAGCTGCCGAAAAGGGCGATGAAATGGCCGAAGTAGTAGTAGCCCGCGACCAGGGTGTACGCCCCGAAACCACCATGGAGAGCCTGGGCGCTATGGCTCCAGTTTTCATGCAGGATGAAGTAGCAAGTGTTACTGCCGGTAACTCTTCCCAGATTAATGATGCTGCTGCCGGCGTAGTTCTGGCTACTGCTGAAGGTGCTAAAGCTCTTGGCTTGAAACCTAAAATGAAGATGGTAGGTTATGCCGTTATCGGTCTGGAACCCGATATCATGGGTGTTGGCCCGGCACTGGCTATCCCCAAGGTTCTGAAGAGAGCTGGTATGACCAAGGACCAGATTGGCCTGTGGGAAGTTAACGAAGCTTTTGCCTCCCAGTCGGTATACTGCAGAGACACCCTGGGACTACCGAAAGATCGCGTAAACGTTTGGGGTTCCGGAATATCCATTGGCCATCCGCTGGCCTGCACCGGCGCTCGCATAGCTTGCGACATCACCCAGCTGTTTGCTGATCCCGATTTCTCCGATGTAGAATATATCGTAGAGTCCATGTGCATAGGCCATGGCCACGGCGCTGCTGCTATCTGGCAGAGGGTAAAATAGGCTTAATAAATAGATAAATTATATTGCTATATTAAAAGCAGGAACCCAATGGGTTCCTGCTTTTTTCTCCTCTGTATCACTTATCCTGGTAAGGACATCCCTCTCTCCTCTGCTCCATAAGTTCCCGGCGCCGGCACCGCTTTTCACCCAGACAATAATCGCCGCCTTCAATACGTATAGATTTTCCGTTTATGAGGGCATCGGCAATTTTAGCCCTTCCTTCCATCAATATGCGTTGAAAGGTGGGACGTGAAACTTTCATTTTCTGTGCACACTCCTCCTGCTCCATGCCCAGGTAATCCTTGAGGCGGATAGCCTCTGCTTCTTCCACCAGCAGTATTACCTCCTCTATACATATACGGGGAATACCTGCCGGTTTAAATGATGTGACAGGAGGTATAAACTCTACATGCCTGCATTTGGGTTGCCTTGCCATTATTATCGCTCCAATCTATCCTTACTAAAATTGTATTTCGGTTATGAGCATATGTCAATGTCTCGTCAGACGTCAGGTATCGGATGTCAGGAGATATAAGGCGACGGTCGTGAGAGGCCTGGGGTCAAGATTGTAGGGGCAGACCCATGTGTCTGCCCGGCCGAACACAACAAGATACGCATTAAAAGAGCAGGGTATTTAACCCTGCTCTTTTAGTATCTCTAATTTTTAGTTGTTAAGGAAACCCTTAACCAGAATCAGAGGAGTTCCGGCATCGGCTGAACCACTGACCAGGTCGGCCAGACTGGCGATAAGGTCCTCTGCTTTACGGGGAGTAGTGCCTTCAGTTTCAACCGAGTTACGCTGGAAGTTCTCTTTTTTCTTTTCTTCTAATTTACCTTCTATGGCCTCCAGTTTAACACCTTCATCCAGCATCTTATCAACCAGGTATTTGTACTTGAGCCCTTCCCGGTATTTGCCCCGTAAACCTTCGGTTAATCCAAAGGCTGGTTGGGGATCGGCTAATTCATATATACCGGTAGAAGGGTCGCGATAAGCACCATCACCGTAGACAATAACTTCAATATTCTTACCCAGTTCCTGTTTTACCCGGGCTTGTAGCTGTTGTGCAACCAGATCAGCCTCGCGGGGAGCCAGTTTTAATTTATCGCCTGATGATATGTTGCTTCCCAGCAATCCCCACTCCGACCAGGAACAACCTTCGTTACACAAATCCTGCAGGGTAATTACATTTTGCCCCCGGTCAAGCAATTTATCCCGGGTACCCTCACGTTTATGAACGTTTGCCACTATTATTCCATCCAGATCATATTTTATAATCTGCAAGGGGTCATTGCTTAAGAATATGGTACTGCCCCGGGATTGCTCCCGAATAATATTCTGGTACAGTTCAATATAATCAACTCCGGTTATGGGGTGACGGAACCTATTTTCCCCGATATCCTCCAGGCTGATAACTTCACCATTCCTTTTACCTGTGGTTTCGGCAAAGTCTTCAGGCAGTATCTGATTACCCACCTCGTCAGCAGGATGGGAAAGCTGTACTACTACATGTCCCTCGGGAACGGCTGCAGCTATGCCTTTCATGATGAGAGAAAAACGATTACGGCTAAGGATAGGAAAGACTACCCCGACTTTACTATCTGCTTTTAAATTAAGTTTTTTGCGCACCTGTTCTGCTATTTCATTAACTGTTACATAATTATTCTGAGCTCTGGCTACCACCGACTCGGTGATGCAAATTGTATCCCCGTCGTCCAGAAAACCATCTTCATTGCATAGAACCAGGGATTCATAGGCCAACTCCACCACATCACTCCCCGGTACTATTACCCCCATTTTGATACCAAAAGCAGATACTCCAAAATAATCAGGTAATTTGCCCATTTGCAACATCCTTCATGATGTGTATTTGGGACAAAACGTCCCCGCTAAAATATACCTCAAAATACTCTTTTTATCAAGGCTTTCAAAAAGTATACAGCCGGAGATTATGGGAATAAAAGCTTAAAAATAAGCAGAAAGTAAAAGTAAAAAGCAGGTGGTAAAAATACGAACACTTTGGAAAGGTGCAGTTAGCTTTGGGCTGGTAAATATACCAGTGAAGATGTATGTAGCTACGGAAAACAAGGATATTAAATTTAACTATTTACACCAGGAGTGTATGTCCCCCATACAATACCGCAAGTATTGTCCACGCTGTGAACGGGAGATAAACAGTGAAGAAATAGTGCGTGGGTATGAATACCAGAAGGGTAATTACGTAGTTATCAACGAAGAGGATTTAGAGCGTATTCCCCTGGAAAACACCAAAACTATTGATATCCTTGATTTTGTTAATTTGCAGCAGGTTGACCCTATATATTTTGAAAAAAGTTATTACCTGGAGGCTGCTCCCGGTGGGGAGAAGGCCTATTCCCTGTTAATCGAGGCTATGAATAAAACTGAAAGGGTGGCTATTGCACGGGTGATTATCCGCACCAAGCAGTCGCTGGCGGCACTGCGGGTAAAGGATAAGGTGCTGTTAATGGAAACTATTTTCTATCCCGATGAAATTCGCTCGCCTGCAGGTTTGAGCCCGGGTCTGGAAGCTGCCAAACTACATGAAAATGAAATCAAAATGGCCGTTAACCTGATTGAAAATTTGTCGGTGGATTTTGAGCCGGGAAAATATCAGGATGAGTACCGCCAGGCTCTGCGAGAGTTAATTGACGCCAAAATAGTTGGTAAGGAAGTAGTAAACGCTCCGGCGGTAAGTGATAAGGGGAAAGTGGTCGATCTGATGGAAGCACTGCAAGCTAGCGTAAAGCTGGCTGAGGAAAGCCGCAAAAAAAATGAAGTCGTAGATGAGGGTAAAAAGAAACGAACCCGTAAAGCTAAAACGGGTAGTTAGTATGGAGGTGAGGTAGGCGCTAATAACAGTTTTCTAGTAAGTAGCTTTTAATTCGGTATTTATAAGGTGTCTAGAGTAAGGAGTTAGGTGTTAGGTGTGAGGGGTAAGGAATTGTAGGGGCAGACCCGTGTATCTGCCCAGCCGAGCTGGGAGGTTAAGTATGGAGTTCTTTTTACCGATGGAGCCGGTAATCCGGGAACAGGTTTTTGATAACGAGGAATTTACCTACCAGCTTAAATGGGATGGGGTGCGGATGCTGGCCTACAGCGGAAAAAACCAGGTAGAGTTGATTAATAAAAGGCTTAATAACCGGACCGCGCAATACCCGGAACTTAAGGCTCTAACCTCAATATTAAATGGCCGCAAGGTAATTTTGGATGGAGAGATAGTGGCGTTTAAGGAGTCCAGGGTTAGTTTTCCGGCGGTAATGCGGCGCGATAATGCCCGCTCGGAAAGGAGCATTGCTATGCTGCTTAAGGAGGTACCGGTAAGTTATATTATTTTTGACCTTTTGTGGGATGGAGATAAAGACCTTAGAACTCTTCCGCTAACAGAGAGAAAACAACGTCTTCGGGAGCTGATGATACCTCAGAATGGTATTCATGTAATTGAGGATTTTCCTTCCGGCAGCAGTCTTTTTTCGGCGGTACAAGCAACCAACCTGGAAGGTATTGTGGCTAAAAGAAAGGCTAGTCCCTATCTGTCCGGTAAAAAGCATAGGGACTGGTTTAAAATCAAATATCGCCGCCGGCAGGAGTGTGTAATAGGGGGCTATACTGTTCGCAATAATACGGCCAATTCTTTACTGCTGGGTGTATACCAGGGAGACAGCCTGCATTATGTAGGACGGGCCAGTAGCGGCCTGAGTGAAAGTGCCTGGGAGGAACTTCATTCTGTATTGAGCAGTTTGCAAAGTAGTATAATGCCTTTTATATCTCTTCCCCTTAAAATAACCCGGGAATCCTATTTTGTTAAACCCATACTGGTAGTGGAAGTAGAGTTTGCCGAATGGACTGAAACCATGCACCTGCGCTCCCCGGTTATAAAGAAAGTGAGGGGTGAGGGGTAAGCGGTAGGCGTAAGGGATTGGGCTTGGGGGCAGGCGTAAAGGCGTTAAAGGATTGTAGGGGCAGACCCATGTGTCTGCCCGGCCGAGCGTAAACCCAAATGTCTACAAAGGAGATATACGATGGCTAGTAATACAGTTAGCATACAAGGCCGCAGTTTCGAACTGAGCAGGCTGGACAAGGTGTTGTGGCCTCAGGATGGCTATACCAAAGGGGAACTGATTAATTATTATGTGGAAGTAGCTCCCTATATTATTCCTCACTTGCAGGGGCGACCCATGGTTTTTACCCGTTATCCTGACGGAATAGATAAGCAAAGTTTTTATCAAAAAAATGCTCCATCGTCACTTCCTCAGTGGATAAAAACGTATCCCTACTATTCCCCTGATTCCGGGAGGGACATCAATTTTATTCTGGTGGAGGAGAGTGCCGCCCTGGCCTGGTTGGCCAATCAGGCCTGTATTGAGATGCACCCCTGGCTGTCCTGTGCTTCTTTGGTAGATTATCCCGATTTTATAGTTTTTGACCTTGACCCCTCACCCGGGAACAGCTTTGAGCAGATCAAAACCATTGCTTTCTTAACCCGTCAGGTTCTCAATGAGCTGGGCCTGCGCTGCTATATAAAGACTTCCGGTTCGCAAGGGCTGCATGTTTACCTGCCGGTAAAAAATAAATATAGTTATGAAAAAGTTCGTGATTTTGCCCGCACCGTAGCCGAAATCATCTGTACTATGCAGCCTGATATAGCTACAGTGGAAAGAACGGTAAGGAAAAGAGGCACAAAAATTTATGTGGACTATATGCAGAATGTAAAAGGTAAAACTCTATGTTCAGTATACAGTGTTCGCCCCCGCCCTGGCGCTACCGTTTCCGCTCCCCTGTACTGGGATGAGGTAAATAGTATTAAACCGTCTGACTTTACTATAAAGACCATTCCCCCCCGCCTGCAAAAGCTAGGCGAACTTTTTGCCCCGGTCCTAACCGACCGACAATCTCTGGACGCAGCTTTCTCACAGCTAGGTTTGAACAAAATTTAAAACCATTTTCTTTTGACTTTTTTATTAGTATTCATTCGGATTATAGTTTTTTAGTTAGACCTAATCCCTTTTTATAAACAGCAGGCGGTTTTTTTCCGTATAAACCTTGGCTTGTTTGGTATTGCAAAGGTAGGAGAGGCAGGCGGATAGGCTGGAAAGTATGAGAACATACTGATTACGGTTTAAGGGCAGGTTGAATTTTTCCACTACCAGGGGAAGTATTTCTTCCCGCCCCCGAGGTGAGTCAATTACCTGAAGTATGTAGTCTAATAAATTCATTAAGACTTGGTAGTTGTAGTCAATCAACTGAGGAATATTATCCTGTAAACCACCGTGAGGCAGAAATACCCGGTCCATATTGAGGCCTCTCAAGGTCTTTAAAGTATCCAGGTGTTTTTCTACATCAGCCAGGTATAGAAAAGGAAATCCCTTTAATATATCTATACTGGTCAGGCTGTCACCAGCAAATAAAACTTCATCCGGGGTAATGATTCCAGTGTGTCCCAGGCTGTGACCGGGGAGAGGCAAAATCTTAAAGCAAGCGCCATCAATAAATAATTCACCTTCTTCTACGCGAAAATCTACCCGCGAAGCTTCCGGCATCAAATATTTGTTCTTCAGCGCTTTTACCGGACTGGCTGAAAATAAGCCATAAGGTATTAATATTGGGTTTTCTATAAAAGCTGCCTCTATTGGAGAAGCATATATTTCACAGCCGGTTGTTTCCTGCAAATAACGGTTTCCACCACAATGGTCAGCATGGGCATGGGTATTAAATAAGGCCCGGGTATGAAAACCCCAGTTGTCCAGAATCTTAAGTGTACGGCGGCCAAAGGCCTCACTAGCTCCGCTGTCTATCAGCAGACAAGTGTTATCAGGAAAGACGTAAATGCCAATTGCACTGGGAAAATTTATCGCCCAGGTATTGCCCTGTAAAACATGCGTATTCATATTTCATCTCCTTCCGAATAAAATATGTCCGGGGACAGTCCCCGAACTTATTGGGGGCAAGCGCGCCCCGACCGAATAAGTCCGGGGACTGTCCCCGGACATATTACAGGCTAATTAAGTTAATTATATCTTTAACATAGGCCTGGGGGAAATAGGAGGCCAGGTTAATGTGCTCCAACGCCTGGAGCAGATCTTCGTCCCGATAGCGTACCCCTATAAGCTCTTGCTCAATTAAACTAATATCCCCGGTGGCAAAAAAGTCACCGTAGATTTTGCAATCCGTTATCAGACCTTTTTTAACATTAATGCGAAAGTCGATACTTCCCCAGTCAAAACGTTGAGATTTTCGTACATTGAATGGAGGGGAAAAACCGTATACCCATTCCCAGCGGCGAAATTTATTATCCCGCAGAGATTCTACGATAGATAACTCGGTTGAACTCAGTTCCCGGCGTTTCCCATTCTCATCTATGGTATTGCTAAGAATATCCTGAAATTCGTCGATACTCACAGGTGACGAGAGATGCTCGGTGATGTTAGTTACCCTGCTTCTAACCGACTTAACCCCTTTGGAACTTATCTTGGTAGAGTCAACCGTTAAGGCCTGCTCCATATCCTCCAGGTTAGTATCAAAAAGGATGGTACCATGGTGCATAAGCCGACCCTGCTGACGGCACTGGGCATTACCGGAGAATTTCCGGCCATCTATACTGATATCATTGCGCCCCTGGTCTTCCGCTTTTACCCCTATGGTTTGCAGGGCTCTAATCACCGGAGCCGTAAAACGAGTAAAGTCCAGGGTAAGGGAAGGAGCATCATTAACAATAAAGGTGAAATTAATATTGCCTAAATCGTGGTAAACCGCGCCACCTCCGGATATCCGGCGCACCACCTCTATCCCTTTATCCTGGATAAAGCGCTGGTTTATTTCTTCAATGGTATTTTGGTTTCTGCCCACCACTACAACCGGGCGATTTTGCCATAACAGAAAGATGTCCTCCTTGATTTCAGGATTATCAAGAAGGTACTCCTCCAGGGCCAGGTTAAAAAACGGGTCATTGGACCGATTAATTATTTCCAGCATATTTTTTCCTACTCCTATACATGGAATCCGCTGAGTGATACGTGGAAAAATTGTTTATAAAAATCCGCCGCGTTAATCCTTATGGAATCCGTGCGAGCGAAGCGAGTCCGCGTCTATGGTCTATTTTCTTACTAAATTAGCGTTTTCGGGGGGAGAGGTGAAGGGCTTGCCCGTTGATATCTAGAATGGCCTCCATCAGGACTTCTCCCAGAGTAGGATGGGCGTGAATGGTACCGACGAAGTCCGGGGCTTTTACTCCTTCTTTTACCAACATGGTTCCCTCCAGGATTAAATCACTGGCATGAGGACCAATGATATGAACACCGCGAATAACGTCGTCCTCATCGGCGATAACTTTAACCAGACCATCAGTCTCACCCAGGGTCAGAGCTTTGCCGTTGGCAGCAAAGTTAAATTTACCCACCCGGTATTTTATCCCCTGACTCGCGCATTCTTCTTCACTCATACCTACGGTAGCAATTTCTGGGAAGGTAAAAATACAACTGGGAACGGCATTATAATGAATCTGACTACTGTAGCCTGCAATCTTCTCTACTGCTGTGATACCTTCTTCGGAAGCCACATGGGCTAGCATCAAACCACCAATTACATCACCGATGGCATAGATACCCGGAACAGTGGTAGCGTAGTTTTTATCAACTTTTATAAACCCGTGGTCATCAGTTGCTATACCCAACATTTCAAGATTAAGTCCGGCAGTTAAAGGTCTGCGTCCGGCGGAAACCAGAACCAGGTCAGTAGGGATACTTAGCTCGCCTTTTTTACCTTTAGCAGTTAATAACAGTTCATTTCCATTTCGTTCTACCTTTTCAACCGCAGTAGAACTATGCACGGTTATTCCCTGTCTTTTCAAGAAAACTCCCATACGTTTACTAATTTCCCGATCCAAAAGGTTTAGTATGGAGGGCAGATACTCTATAACTGTTACCTGGCTGCCGAAGGAGTTAAAAATACAGGCAAATTCCAGGCCGATTACCCCGCCTCCAATAATGGCCAGGCGAGGTGGCACTTCGCTTATTTGCAGTAAACTGGTACTATCAACTACCCCATCCAGTTCTAAACCGGGGATGGGCAGGGAGGCAGAGGTGGAGCCGGTAGCAAGTAATATTTGTCCTGATTTAATTTCCTGTCCGGACACAGCAACAGTATTACGGTCCAGCAATGTGGCATTTCCTTTGACAACTTCCACACCATAATCAGCCAGGAGTTTTTCTACCCCGGAAACCAGGGTTTTTACTATCCGTTCCTTGCGCTCCCGGGCTTGCTGCATACTAAATTTCAGTCCTGCTATCGAAATGCCAAACTCTTCTGCATGGGATAAATCCCTCATTATTTCGGCATTGCGGTAGTAGGCTTTAGTGGGTATGCAACCATGATTAAGGCAGGTGCCGCCAACGGCCTCTTTCTCTACCAGGGTTACGGTCATACCCAGTTGCCGGGCGCGAATAGCTGCTACATAGCCCCCCGGCCCCCCTCCGATAATAACTAAATCCTTCATTTCATACCAATCTCCTGTAAGAATATTGAATTCTTAATTCCTAATTTTTGATTAAGGTTGGGAAAAGCAAAGCTTTTCCCTTCCATAATTCATAATTCAAAATTCAAAATTAAAAATTATCCTCCCACTTAACAATAGGATTGCGAGCGGCGGTGACTTCGTCCACCCTTGTAATCACGGCATTATTAGGCGCAGCGGTGACGATTTCCGGATGGTTGCGGGCCTCTTCGGCTATAGCAGACATGGCCTGCAGGAAATCATCCAGCCTCTCCTTTGTTTCGGTTTCGGTAGGCTCTATCATCAAGGCCTCCTTTACGATTAAGGGGAAATAAACCGTTGGCGGGTGGAAACCATAATCAGTTAAACGTTTGGCAATGTCCAGGGTAGTTACCCCGTTTTCATCCATTTGGGTTTTGGCAGTAGCCACAAATTCATGCTTGCACAGACGATCAAAAGGTATATGATAATCTTTCTTTAATTGCTGTCGCAAATAGTTGGCATTAAGTACTGCCTGCTGAGCAGCATCTTTGATACCTTCAGCCCCCAGGGCAAGAATATAGGTATACGCCTTTACTATTACCCCAAAGTTGCCGTAGAAGTTTTTCACCTTGCCTATAGATTGGGGACGGTTATAGTCAAAAACATATTTATCATTTTCTTTAACTACCAGGGGGACCGGCAGATAATCCGCCAGGTGGGATTTCACCCCTACCGGGCCCGAACCGGGACCTCCGCCTCCATGAGGGGTAGAGAAGGTTTTGTGCAGGTTAAGATGCACTACGTCAAAACCCATGTCTCCCGGGCGGGATATACCCATTATTGCATTGAGATTGGCGCCATCATAGTAAAGCAGTCCCCCGGCTTCATGAATTACGGCAGCAATATCCTGAATTTCTTCCTCGAATAAGCCCAGGGTGTTAGGGTTAGTCAGCATTAAACCAGCTATTTCAGGGCTCATCTTGCTCTTGAGGTCTTCCAGGTCTACCAAACCGCGGCTGTTGGATTTAACCTCTATTACATCAAAACCTACCACGTTGGCAGTAGCCGGATTAGTTCCATGGGCAGAGTCCGGCACCATCATTTTGGTGCGGTGGTGGTCATTACGGTGCTGGTGATACGCCTTGATTACCATAACCCCGGTCATCTCACCATGAGCTCCAGCTGCCGGTTGCAGGGTAACAGCGTCCATGCCGGTAATTTCCGCCAACAGGTTTTGCATATTATAGAGCAGTTCCATTGCACCCTGTACGGTTTGAGCCGGCTGGTAAGGATGAATGTTCGAAAATCCGGGTAGGCGCGCGGCCCATTCATTAATCTTGGGACTGTACTTCATAGTACAGGAACCCAGAGGATAAAACCCATTATCTACTCCATAAGCTTTATGGGAAAGGTCTACAAAATGTCTTACCGCTTCCACTTCGCTAATATCAGGCAGGTGCGGGGCGGCTTCCCGCAAAAAAGAAGGGGGAATGGTAGCTGCAATATCCACCTCCGGTATGTCGGCTGGGGGTATGGTAAAGCTATTACTTCCCTTATGGTTTTTTTCAAAAATAAGTTTACTCATTATGCCCTACCTCCTAACACCGCAACCAGCCGATCGATTTCCGCTCTGGTCCTTTTCTCGGTAAAAGCCAGCAGCATGGCATCCGGTAATTCGTAGCCCCCAATTATTCCGTTTTGTAGTAGCCGGTCATTGACCCCGGCCGGGTCATCCATCAATACGGCAAATTCACGGAAGAAGGGGTGTTGATATTTTAGCTTTAACCCGGCTTTCTCCAATTCTTGGGCAGCATAAACCGCCAATTGGTGGCAGCGCGTAGCAATAGCTTGCAGGCCGGTGCTGCCTATAAGAGTCAAGTACATTGTGGCTGCCAGGGCATTTAAGGCCTGGTTGGAGCAAATATTGGAGCTGGCTTTTTCCCGGCGAATGTGCTGCTCCCGAGCCTGCAGGGTTAAAACAAAGGCTCGTCTACCTTCAGTATCGGTAGTTTGGCCTACGATACGGCCGGGTAATTTGCGCAGGAATTTTTTAGACGCGGCAAAAAAGCCCAGGTAGGGTCCTCCAAAGCTCAGGCTGTTGCCCAGCGGTTGTCCTTCTCCTACCACGATGTCTGCTCCCAGTTCTGCCGGTGGTTTTAAAATAGCCAGTGATATAGGGTCAACTGCCATGACCAGGAACCCTTTTTGCCCGTGTACAGCATCAGCCAATTTTTCCACCTCTTCCAGGTGGCCAAAAAAATTGGGCTGTTGGATTACTACACAGGCGGTATCTTTATCTACCAGGGAAATCATTTTATCCAAGTCACTGACGCCCCGGTCTGAAGGTACGGTGACTATGTCCATTTTGCCTGAAATTGCATAAGTTTTTAAGACCTGCACATATTCCGGGTGAACCGTATCCGGAAGTAGGACTTTTTTCCCTTTCGCATTGGTACAGGCCAGGTTACAAGCCTCGGCCAGAGCACTGCCACCGTCGTACATGGAGGCATTGGCCACATCCATACCGGTCAGCAGGCAAATCATGCTCTGGTATTCGAATATGGACTGCAGTATCCCCTGGCTTATTTCCGCCTGATAAGGGGTGTAGGCGGTGTAAAATTCGGAACGCAGCAACAGTTGGTCTATAGCCGCAGGTATATAGTGGTCATAAGCCCCCGCTCCCAGAAAACAGGCGTAATCCTCGGTAGTGAGGTTTTTGGCTGCCAGTCCTTTCAGTTCCCGAGTCAGTTCTATTTCACCACGGCCGGAGCCCAAATTTAGCTCCCGTTTTAGTTTAATTGCTTCCGGAATATCAGTAAAAAGTTCATCCAAACTGCTGAATCCTGTGCTACGAAGCATATCCTCCACCACAGTCGGTGAATTGGGAGTATATTTCATTAGTGTTTCCTCCCTACTCCTGTTCCGCACAAAAAGCTTCATAAGCTGCGGGAGACATAAGGTCTTCCAGTTGATCCGGGTTATCGATATTTATAACAGCAATATGGTTAGTATAGGGATCCTCATTAAGCAGTTCCGGGGAGTCTTCTAATTCTTCGTTGTTCTCCACCACAGTACCACTAACCGGACTATAAACTGAAGAAACTGCCTTGACCGACTCAACTACGGCAATCGAATCTCCTGAAACAACCTCGGTATCAAGCTCGGGTAATTCGACGAAAACTATGTCACCCAGGTGATGCTGAGCAAAGTCGGTAATGCCCAGGTACACCTGGTCGCCATCAACTCTAATCCATTCATGTTCACTAGTGTACAGCAGGTTTTTTGGTATGTTCATTTAAGTATCCCTCCATTTTATATTTACTTGCTTTTGGTATTTTTACTGTAGAATATTCCTTTGGCTATTCTAGCTTTGACAGCTTTACCGCGGATTATTATATCAATTTCTTCGCCAGGCAAGTTAAATTCACGTTTAATCAGAGCCAGTCCAATAGCCCGGTTCATTGTAGGTGCGTGGGCACCAGTGGTTACCCAGCCAATATTGACCCCGTCTTTTTCCACCTCATAATGCGACCGGGGTATGCCTTTACCCACCATTTCAAACTCTACCAGCACGCGTCCCGGGTTATCTTGTTTTTGTTTTACCAGGGCTTCTTTGCCGATAAAGTCATCATCCTGCAGCTTTACAAAAAACCCTAATCCTGCCTCCAGGGGAGTAATATCCTTATCCAGTTCCTGGCCGTAAAGCGGTAACTTGGCCTCAAAGCGCAGTGTATCCCGGGCTCCTAGACCTATGGGGGCAATGTTTTCTCCTCCCGCTTCCAAAATCTTTTCCCAGAGGTAGGCAGCTTTATCCGCGCTAACATAAATTTCGAAACCATCTTCACCGGTATATCCAGTCCTGGAAACTATACACTCAATCCCGGCAATTTTAACCTCCGGATTAAACCAGAAAAACTTTATACTGCCCAGGTCGGTATCAGATATCTTTTGCAATATCCTTTCCGCCTCAGGTCCCTGCACCGCCAGTTGGGCATATTGATCAGACAAGTTTTCCACTTCCACGTCGGGAAAAGCATGTTCTTTAATCCAGGCAAAATCTTTATCCAGATTGGCAGCATTAACTACCAGGAAAATGTTATCATCAGAAAATTTATAGACCAGCAGGTCGTCCACTACTCCGCCGTCAGGGTAACACATGAGGGCATAAATAATCTGCTTATCCTTAAGTTGCTTTACATCATTGGTAACCAGATAACGGGTAAATTCCAGTGCCCGGGGTCCTTTAATGCTTATTTCCCCCATATGGGAAACATCAAAAAGACCAGCTTTTTGCCGCACCATATGGTGCTCTTTAATAATTCCAGCAAATTGAACCGGAAGTGCCCAGCCCCCGAAATCAATAATTTTACCACCGTATTTTTGGTGCATTTCATATAACGGTGTCTGTTTTAATGACATTTTGTCCCTCCTCGTACAATTCAATATCGATTTTACGCCAAAATAGTAATTAATGCACTGATTTCTAAAAATAATCAGCTATTTGCTTTCATCTGCCAGCACAGGGCTTCCAGGGTATTTTTCATTAAGTAAGCTACCGTTACCGCCCCAACACCCCCTGGAACCGGGGTAATATAAGCAGCTCTCTCCAGAGCAGATTCAAATTCCACATCTCCCACAATTTTATCGTCAACATTGTTTATTCCGGCATCAATAACCAGGGCACCTTCTTTTATCCATTCGCCCTTAATTAGCCCGGGTTTGCCTACTGCTACCACCAGTATCTCAGCATTTCTAACATGCTCTTCCAACATACCCCGCTGAGAAGTAGCATAATGACATACACTAACCGTAGCATCTTCATGAAGCAGCAACAAAGCTGTAGGTTTACCTACTATTTCACTATGCCCAACAACAACCACCTCTTTACCTCTTAGCTCAATACCAGTCGATTTTATAAGAGCTAAAATAGCCTGAGCAGTACAGGGACGCAGCCCCTCGGCTCCCAGAAAAAGTCCACCCAAGTTGCAGGGAGTTACCCCTTCAACATCCTTTTTGCGGTCAATTGCCCACTGAACCTGAGTGGTGTTAATACTTTCAGGAAGAGGCAGATTGACTATCAAGCCGTTTATATAGGGGTCGCGATTAATACGGTCAACATATTTTAACAGGCGCTGCTGTGAGGTAGCTTCAGAAAGCTCGATGGTTTCGTAGTTGATTCCTGCTCGCCGGGCTACCCGGCGCTGGGACTCCTGATAAACTTTGGAGGCGGGGTCACCTCCTGCTTCCAGGGTCATAAGAAGAGGTTGGTGCCCTGCTGCCCTTAATTTCTCAACTTCATCAGTCACTTCATCGATTATTGCATCAGCCAAGTCTTTTCCAAATATAATTCGGGGATCTCCTGCTGACATGCTTTCCATTTCTATCCTCCCTTAGTATATTAAAATAATTTGCTCTAATATAGCAAGAAAATACGAATTTCATCTATTTTTCCCTAAATATATTGACCTATACAAAAAATAAAAGTGACAGCTCTCCCCGGATTAAACCGGGAGGAGCTGTCACTTCCATAATTTTTAAAGCTCTATGATTCTTGGAGTTATATTATTTTCGTCAAGGTCAATCAGGGCGTAACTACCGGTACCTCCCAGGCGCGGGAGGGAAGCGCTTCCCGGATTAATAAACCATATTCCTGCAACTTTTTCACACAGGGGAACATGGGTATGCCCAAACAGGACCACATCCACCCCCAGTTCCTGGCCTCGGTAAAACAGTGAATTCAGGCTTCTTTTTACTCCATATTGGTGGCCGTGGACCAAATAAAAGGTACGTCCAGCCAGGGTTACCTGTTGTTCCTGCTTGCCTTTACGGCCAAAATCGCAATTCCCCATAACCCCGCACCACTCAATATCCAGCCAGCGTGCCAGTTTTTTTCCGTCACTATAATGATCTCCGGTAAAAAATAGGTAATCCGGCTCGACTTTTTGTATGGATCTGGCTACCGTCTCAATTCTACCATGGCTATCTCCGGCTACCGCAATCCTCAAAAGTCCTGCCCCCGTTCAGGGTATCCCCTGTCAGCCAGTAAAGTCCGGGCTTTCAGTAGAGCCTGCCCGCGGTGGCTAATCCGGTTTTTCTCCTCACGAGAAAGCTGGGCAAAAGTTTGGGTATAGCCCTCGGGAATAAAAAGAGGATCGTAACCAAACCCTTCCGTTCCCCGCTCTTCATAATCAATTCGCCCTTCACATGTACCTTGCACAGTGTTTACATTACCCTGGGGATCGCTTATAGCAATAACGCATACAAAACGAGCCCGCCGTTTTTCTTCGTCAAACCCTTGCAACATCTGCAGCAGTTTATGGTTATTTTTCCGGTCATCAGCATCTTCCCCGGCAAAACGAGCAGAATACACACCAGGTTGTCCTCCCAGAGCGTCTACCACCAGACCGGAATCATCAGCCAGGCAAGTAAAGCCAGTGTACATAGCAGTAAGACAGGCTTTTTTGCAGGCATTTTCGCTGAATGTGTTCCCATCTTCCTCAATCACCGGTATATCAGGCACATCATCCAGGCTGATTACTTCAATGTTTAAACCGGCCAGCATCTGCTGCAGCTCTTCTATTTTATGCTGGTTGCGGCTTGCTAGCAGTAACTTCGCCATTTAGATTTGCTCCTCCAGGATATTCTTTTGCAGGGTAATGAGTTCCTGTATCCCCTTTTGGGCCAATCCCAGCAGAACCTCCAGGTCCTGGCGGCTAAATACACTTTTTTCACCAGTACCTTGTATTTCTACAAAATCACCTCTGCCGGTCATTACTACGTTCATATCCACATCAGCACCGGAGTCCTCAACATACTCCAAATCAAGTACCGGGATGCCTTCTACTATGCCCACACTTATGGCTGCAACGTAGTCTTTTATAGGAATGTTATCTATGGTTCCGTTATCCTTAAGTTTTTTTAAGGCCAGGTAAAGAGCAACGAAACTACCGGTAACTGATGCTGTCCTGGTACCTCCATCAGCCTGAATGACATCACAGTCAATCCATATAGTTCTCTCACCGAGCTTTTCCATGTCAACTACGGCCCTCAGGGATCTGCCGATAAGCCGTTGGATCTCTGAAGTTCTGCCGCTAATTTTACCCCGGGCAGCTTCACGAGGACTTCTGGTTTCAGTTGATGCCGGCAGCAATGAATATTCCGCAGTTACCCAGCCACTGTTACTGCCTTTCAGGAAGGGGGGGACCCGCTCCTCAACCATAGCCGAACAAAGTACCCTGGTATCACCAGTTTCAATCAAAACCGAACCATCAGGGTGTTTTAGAAATCCGGGTATAATTCTAACCGGTCGCATCTGGTCATTTAACCTGTCTAAAGGTCTACTCATTAAAATTCACTCCTCGTTATCGTGGTCCTTGGTTATTAGGTTTAATATACACTCAAAAGTTGTAACTGTGGTTATAACTTGTTTAAATTTAAGGGTGAGGGTTCAGCTCACACACCTCGCACCTTACGCCTAACATCTTACTCCTCACGCCTCATTATATACGCAACAGCCCAGGGCGCCATTGAAAAGGGGTTCGTCCAGTTCTATCACCTGGCAACCGGTTTCTCTTGCAATTATATCCCTTAATGCCTGGTTTAGCGAACCTCCGCCGGACATGATAATAATATCACTATATAGTTTGTTCAACATAGTAGAAAAACGTTTATAGAGAGCATAGTTGACCCCGGCTGCTAGCCGCTCCAAGGAATATCCTTCTACTATACGAGCAATAATTTCTGTTTCCCCAAAAATAGCGCAGGTGGAACTTAATTCAACCGGGTCCTGATTATAAGAGGCTAACTCCTGCAGGCTAATTCCCAGTACGGCAGCCATGTTTTCCATATAGCGCCCGGAACTGGCAGCACAGCGGTCATTAGTCAGAAAATCAACGGCACGGGATTTGCGAATTTTTATTACCTTGGTATCCTGTCCCCCAATATCCAGTAAGGTAAAATCAGCAAGTTTGCTCTGATATACTGCCCCTATGCTATGGGCTTGAATTTCTGGTATTTGTACTGCACCTTCTAATTCTATAGTCATTTTACCGTAGCCGGTAGCAACAATATCTTCCCGGGGCAGCTCCAGCCGTTCCCAGTCCAATTGTAACCGGTTATTTACATTCTTCCCATAATGGCGATAAAACTTAATAGTATCATAAATCTTCTTTTCGATAATTTTTCCAGCTGCAAATCTTACGATTTTAACATTTCTGGATCCCAGATCTATACCAATCATTAGCCTGTCCTTTCATAGTTTATCTTAGCATATTAACAAAGGCTTCCAGCCGCATGCGGGTGCGGGCATCAACCCGACCAGCCCGGTCTCCTTCCAGGGTTAAAAAGGGCAGGTCCAGTTTTTCCCGAAATATTAAGTCCTCAATCTGTCGGTAACAAAAGGATTGGGTGTAGTGTATGATTCCGTCAATATTTCTGCGAGCTACTTCTGCCTGAATATCGTCCAGGCGGGCAAAGGCCCCATAAGGATAAGTATATTTAATATATTGTTCCACTATATTATTACTGGGCACAGGCATGGAAAACTGCCTCTGTACTTCGTTATATACTACTCTAGCACCCAAAGACTCCAGCACCTGGTAGAGGTCGGTAAATATAGGTGGTACCCCAATATAGGCCAGGCGCACCTTGTCCCGGTAAGGATTCCGGGTATAGGCCTTCTCTATGAATAATTGCAGTTCATCCTGGTATTGAGTGGGATTGCGGTTAAAGTCGCTGGATGAAACCAGGTAGTAATGGTTTTCCTCGCTGCTGACCAGGTTGTCCCTCCAGGTCATAGTATCCAATTTAGAACATAGAGCACGTACGGGTTTTAGTGACTCCCTGGTTTCTTCCACCTGTCCCCAATCAACCCGAAAATATTTCATTAACTTTTCTATCTGCATTTTCAGGCTCCCGGGGTCACGGTCAAAGGGGTAGGCAAAGGGGATAATGTTTATGCCTTTAAGCTGCAAGGTCTCCATTAGAGCCTGGGTGTTACTGCAATCCCCCTGCATTACTGCTATTAGCGCTTCCAAATCTTCGTTTAAGGCTACAGCATACAGACCTTTTATCCAGCCACAAGTAGTGCGGGGATATCCTGCTTCTTCAGCAATTTCGGCCAGAGCTTGAGGTTTGGGGGCTGATATAAAAATGTTGTTAAGGTCCAGCGGGGTTTTCCCGGCAGCAATGATAATCTCTACCGGTATGCTGGTGGTAAATCCTATTTTGCTCATATGAATTATCCTTTAGGAAAAATTTTTAATACAGATTCTAACATGGTAACTGTTTTGTTGTTATTTGTTAAGAGTAAGGGGTGAGGGGTGAGGTAATAAGCGGGCGGACACATGGGTCCGCCCCTACACCTTTGTACCTTATGCCTCACTAATCCTAACTCTATGCACTTCTTTTATAGTATCTCCTATTAGTAACCGACCCACATTATAGAAAGACTCATCATTGCCGCTAACATAAAATTTTCTGAAATGGGCCTGGTCCTGTTGGTTAAATAAATCCTGTCGTGAAAATATATCAATTACCTGTTCAATCGTTTTACATGAAGGGTCTATTACCTCAATACCCTCCCCGGTAAATTCGTTTATAACTTTACCTAGAAACGGATAATGGGTACAGCCCAAAACCAGGCTGTCAATTCCCTCATCCAGGAGTGGTTGCAGGTATTCGCTGACCGCCTTTCTGGTCTCTTCTTCCTCCAGTTTCCCTGCCTCTACCAGGGGGACAAATGCAGGACAAGCCGTTTCATAAACCTTAAGGCCTGCATCCAGTCTCTGAATTTCACTGGTATAGGCCCGGCTGTTTACGGTTGCCTGAGTAGCAGCGATACCTATTTTCCCATTACGGGTCGTTTTAACCGCACAACTGGCGGCAGCTTTTACTACCCCCAGTAAAGGAACAGTATAATGCTCCAAAATTCGGGGCAGGGTAATGGAGGAATGAGTTCCACAGGCAACTATTATGGCTTTAACATCCTGGTTCAGTAAAAAAGCTATTATCTCTCGAGCATAACGCATTAGTTCCTGCTCGCTTTTGTTACCGTATGGTACATGAGCAGTATCACCAAAATATATAAAGCTTTCCTGGGGAAGCTTTTCCAACAGGGATCTGACCACGGTCAGTCCCCCTACTCCGGAATCAAATATGCCAATGGGTCTATTATCCCCCACCTATAACACTCCTTCTTTTAAAGACCCGGAACTTTCTTTTTAAACCGGCACCGTCAACCAGGTCTCATTTTAAGAGTTACTTCTTAAATAATTTATCACTTTTAGCGTAGATATTCTATGATTACCCCCTAAAAAGTATGATCTAACTCTGTAGAGGGGTTCTAATCAGAAGGTGTAATAGTTTATGGGAAAGATTTTAAATGGTGTAAGTGCAGGTTTTAAATTTGCCTATAGCAGCTTGCGAACAATAATTTACATAGCAGGGTGAGCCAAAAGGGAGTATCCCGATTGGCTCACCCATTAGCACAGAACCCTGGTTAAATACTATAATCAGGCTTAATTGAGCTGGATAACTCCAGAAATCCGGCAATAGTCTTAACCTTCTGGCCGTCAATCATAAAGCTTACATCCTTTACCGTGGGAAATTGTCCCAGGGTATTGGCAATAGCATAGACCATTAGCCTTTCTTGATCTGCATTGCCAGCCTGTCGGGCCTGGGAGCTTAGATCCACAATGCATAAACCATCGGGCTTGAGATTAATATCCCGTAAACGAGTGCCTTCGGGAATGACCGGTAGATTCTCGTTTTCAGCCGGACCCTTTATCAGTTCCTGGAGGGTATTACGGGCCATGCTTTCGGTCCTGGCTATACTTCTTTCTTCCATAACCAGACTTTTACCATCTGGCCCGACAAAATAGAGTTTAACTTCTATTAGTTCCTGGCCTGCTTCAGGATTTTCTTCTGGCTTAACTTTTCCTTCAGACCTGTTAGGAAGTGTAGTTTTGGATTTCTCCGGTGCCAGGCTGAGTAAATCTTTCCAGTTCTTTATATCCACCCTCTGGTCCGAAGGCGCTGAGCAACCTCCACTTATCAGGCAGATGGCCAGTATAATCACCGCCAGAATGCTTATAGCCTTTTTACTCATAATGCCAGCCTCCCTCTTTTTTCCTTTTACAATGATTACGAGGCTGGTCCCAAAAATATACCATGAAAATCCATTTACAAAAAAAGAGAGCACCAAAATGGTGCTCATTTATGAAGGAGGAGTTATTACCCTCAATTAAATTCTAGGCCATATTTTTATGGGTTTCCATCATGGTCTTCTTTTCATGACGAACAATATTAATCAGATTATCTTTATTCAGGTCATCCACCAGATACAGTGCTCCATCAGCCCGTTCTGATAGTTTTTCCAGGAAAATGCGGTTAGACTCTACCCCTATACATATTAGACGAATCTTATTCTCCTTAATATGAGTAGCTGCTTCCAGAGCGTCAGCCTTGGCATCCAGCGTCCAGAGGGGAGTGTTGGGTATTCCATCTGTTATTAGTACTAGCAGAGGATTTTTTACCCGATTATTTTTAATAAGATCCACTGCAGTCATAATACCATTAGCCATTGGAGTCAAACCGGCCGGGCTGATAGTAGATAGCCCTTTACTTAGCACCCGCTGGTTACGGGTAAAAGGTACTACCACTTCGCTGCTGCGTTCCTGAAAAGTAACTACCGCTACTTTTTCTTTACCACTAATAAGCAGGTGTTCGGCCAGGAAACAGGCAGCCTGGCGTTTATCCCCGGCCATACTACCACTGGCATCAATTAAGAGGCAAATATCTATAGGGACATAGGTTTTTTTATCATAAAAATGTAAATCTTGTTTTTTAATAGTAAAATGGGTATCTCCTCTTAAAAAACTATTTTTCTTGGCCTGGATGATGGTTTCCGGTACGGCCAGGTCACCAGACCAGTTTTTATCTGGATCATTTACAGTTCGGTTACGATTGGTATACTCTACTTGAGCAGTTTTGCTGTCTACCTTGCCCAACTTCTTAAAGCGCCCACTACCTCCGGATGGCGCTTTACGAACATTGCGACGGATTTCAGTTTCCAGTTCACACTTGTGTTTGACTACAAAATCCTGCAGCATAAGGCCTTTTTTAGTAAGAACCTTGCCCAGAATAGAATCCTTTATAAGTCCCAGTTCCTCAAGCTGCTCGACATCGTGCTCCACATCGCCCCATTTTTTCTTCTGCTGTTCTATACCCTTGCGTTTAAATATATTAGTAGAATAGCTTTCCATGAACTCTTCAATTTCATCTACACCGCCAAATTTTTCAGCCAGCTTAAGGATTAATTGATTTACGTTTTCCTTATCCGGGAGCTGGTGAGCATTTTGCCCTTTGAAATTTTTCCAGGGTAGTTTGATATAGCCGGCATAGCTATCCCGTTCCTCTTTTTGGTTTCCATGGACAATATTTCGCACTTTGGATAGTTTTAGCCCGGATGCCAGTATTACTTCTTCGACCGTCTCCGCAATAACATAAGCCAGGTAATATTCTTCCCGGTTTAAACGAGCCAGGATATGAACGTGGTCATGGCCTTCTTCCCCTTCAATATAGGGTTTTAAAACATCTTGAAACAGGTCATAGAGCAATCCCTTACCCTGATTGGTGGTGATAAAAATCTTATTGGCGTAGCCGCTTACCATTTTAAAACGTTCTTCCTCGGCATATTGCAGCTGAGGATCTTTTTCCAGGAAATGCTCATCCAATGCCCAGAATATCGCTCTGGCCACATCACGGGGATCAATCTCCCCGGCTTTATGATACACATCAATATGAACAACCTGGTCAACGTCTACATAGTCTAAATAGGTTTTGCCGGCATCACGATTAATTAATATTTTGATTTGGCCCTTAACCCGTTTTTCCGGCATCCGAGCATGAGCCCGGCGGCTAATTACTGTGCTTTCACCCAGTCTTACGCCCTGATTTTGACCAAAATAAAGGCTAAGGTAATTACCTACGGAAGCCGCCTTGTCTACATTAGTCTCTTCACCTAGCATAAGACTCCACCCCCTTTAAAAATCACTAGGGGTTAATGTTTTTTCCGTGTGTACTAATTCACCCCGGTGCATATCCTTGAGTGGACGTGCTACCTGCTGAAAATACTCGGGATCACTTTCATCTTTTTTGTTTTTTCTGCCTTTAAAATTTAGGATGCCATCTTTTGAACCTCGGGAATCAACATCATTAATCATTCGTACCAGGGTATCGCCATCAACCCGGTGTTTCAAAACCAGAGGTATCATATAGGTTACATCGGTTATCATTACTTTGTCCCGGTTCTTTAAGACACTGTGTAGCACTGCTCCCTGTTGCATAGCTTGTATGGCCCGGATACTTTCCAAATTATGCTTAATATACAGACGGGCGATAAAATTACGTAAAAAGTCGGGAAGATCAGTTTTTTCATACATTGCTGCCCACTTAATAATGTCATTGCGATACTGCTCGTTCTTGCTCTCATCAGCCGCAGCCGTCTCCGCCTCATTAGCCTGTTTTGCTTTGTGAAAATGGGAATTTTCTTCCAGCATATTGGCCAGTATGTCCAGAGAATCAGGTCTTCCCATGTAACATACCATGTCAAAACGGTCAGATAATTGCCTGCGAATTTCTTCCAGGGGTCCGGGCTCTTCATCAGGATTTGAAGCTGCCCATACGGAAACACTAACAGGTATTTCAACAACCGGCAGTCCTGCTTCTTCAATCTGCAGGTGACCGGGTTTGTTACCCATAACGTCCAGTAATATGTCGGTGATCTCTGGTGAGGTGTCAGCAAGTCGGTTGATTTCGTCAATAAATATTATGCCCCGGTGGGCCTGCGGTATGATTCCAGGAAGTAACTGAGCTTCGGGATGGGCAGGGTCAGTCAGTCGAGCCAAGTCTATACTGCCTGCAACTGTACCTACTTTAGCAGAATGGGAAATTTCCAGGAAAGGCATAGGAATTACTTCTACCCCAATAGCCTTAATTTCCTCTGCGCTCAGATTTTTATGATGAGGACAGTGAGGAGCAGCCGGATCACAATTATATATACATCCCTTAATCCGCTCAATTGTAGGGAGTATATCGCGGGCCGCTCGCATTATGGTGGTCTTCCCTGTACCCCTTAGTCCTTCCGCGTGTACATGCAAGGGTTCCCCTACATAACTAGAAACAATGGACATCATTACCAGTTCAAATAGGGCCTCGTTACCCTCATAGCGTTCAAGCTTATAAAAAGGTATCATGAGCATCACTCCAATCTCTTGCCGGATGCGGTTTTGCAAAAATAAAACGCTTGCATCTGTTGCCTACTAAAATGGAATGCTTCAATTCTACGTATTCAATTAATTCTCTATTTCCTGAATAGTTCTGCTCCGTACTTACCATTCAGGTTTCTAACTCCTCCTCCTAACCTCCCTTTCATCTAAAATAACGAACTTTCCTACACTTATACTATAAACTATTTTGTGATTTTTTTCTCTATATAAGCTGCAGTTGGTTGTAATAGAAGGATACTTTGCACTAGCCTGCCATTGGTTTCGCATATTTAGGGATTTATTAAAAAATAACAATAAAAAGGGGAAATAAGCTTTAAACGTTCTACACTACCGTTATTACCGTACCCAATTTCTTATGTAAATGTTAATGGAATATGCAATAGCTAAGTGCATTTAGTATTTTTTTAGGTATAATCTGCCCTTTTATTAGTATAACTTATATTTTTCTAAATACCTAACTTTTGCCTCAATAACTTGGCTTTGGAGCGGCTTAAAATTATGTTCTTATCGCAATTTTCCAGATGCAAAACATAAGAACCTTCGCCAAAGTTTATTATCTCTTTAATATGGTTAAGGTTTACTATATATGCTTGATGAGCACGGAAGAAGTTTATACTATTAAGCCGTTTTTCTAGTTCATTCAAGGTATAATTGCTGAGAAAGCCCTCATTACATGTACATATATAGACTTTTTTACCCTGGCTCTCACAGAAAATAATGTCGTCCTGGTTTAACAGGGATATTTTCCCTTTCTCCCGGACCGGCAGTTTATCAGAATATAGTTCATAATTGCGGTATCTTTCCAGGATGAGGTCAATCCGCTCTTTTAGCTTGTTTTTTACCATCTCTTCGATGGTTTCCCGGTCGCCTATGTGCTGCCGGGCCCGTTCGATAGTCCGTTCAACCCGGTTTTGTTCAATTGGTTTGACGATATAGTCCAGAGCTCCCAGTTCGAAAGCTTCGACCGCCATATCTTTTTTAACCGTAATAAAGGCAAACAGAGGTGCATCTTTTAGCTGTTTTAATTTATGCGCAGTTTCCAATCCACCCATTTCGGGCATGGTAATATCCAGGAAAACTAAATCAACTTTTTTTTCCTGGCACAGCATGAGAGCCTCCAGGCCATGCACCGCTTCCCCTACAATTTCGACATCTTTAATCTGCTCGAGTACATAGCGGAGTACTATTCTTTCTCTTTCATCATCGTCTACGATTAGTAGTTTAACAGATATGACCACCAACCCCTTATAAATGGGTACTTTGTTTTAATATATAGCTTTTTATTGGATTTAACAATAGAATTATATGCGCAGCTCTTTTAAACCGTGGGTATTTTTGCTAATCTATAGGGACAGAGGAGGTATTAAGCATATGCGTTATGAAGGAACCGTGTATCGCCCCCCCAGTGAAGCCTATAGCCTTCTTATTCAGGCCAGTATAGGTTGTCCCCATAATAAGTGTACTTTTTGTAGCATGTATAAAGGTACAAAGTTCAGGCTGCGGACAGTAGAGGAAATTAAGGAGGACCTGGATGCTGCCCGGGATTATTATGGGGAGCATATCAATTCTCTCTTTTTCCCAGATGGAAATACTATAGTAATGAAAACGGAACGATTAGTGGAAATATTAAATTATGCCCATCAGTTGTTTCCTTATTTACAGCGCATAACCGTATATGGTTCCGCCCGCTTCGTTGATCGTAAGAGCAATGAAGAGCTTAAGTTGCTTAAAGAGGCAGGCTTAAGCCGGATACACACCGGAATGGAAAGTGGCGATGATATTACCCTGGAGAAAATTAATAAAGGCACTACTTCAGAACAAATAATATCAGCTGGTTTAAAGCTAAAAAAGGCAGGGATCGAAGTAAGTGAGTACTACCTTACCGGCATCGGCGGGCTAGAAAGAAGTTACGAACATGCTCTAAACAGTGCCCGGACCTTGAGCGCTTTTAGCCCTGATTTTATCCGGATAAGAACCCTGGTGCCCTATCCCGGTTCTCCCTTATATGAAGATTACTGTAACGGCAACTTTACGTTACTAAATGCTCACCAGGCTTTACAGGAACTACGTACGCTGGTGGAGAATCTGGAATGCGAAAATAGCATGGTCTTAAGTGATCATGTTGCTAATTACTGGAATGTACAAGGAAGGTTACCGGAGGATAAGTCTGAAATGCTGGCTTCTCTTGATCATGCCCTTACTTTGGATGCTTCCAACTTCCGACCGCCTCATTTGAGTAGACTATAATTCGTCCCTTAAATGAGACAATGTCTCATTATACGATGCAACTATCGTCCTGTTTCACATACAAATTTACGGAATATTCTTACAGGGTTTTTGGCCAGAATCCCCGTGATAGCGGGGGATAGTACGTATACAAACATTTTAGGCACATAATTTGCATATACGAATGATATGGGGGGATTAGAATATACGGGTAAACCAATTTTTTTGGGGCTTGATCGGCTTATAAAGCCCCTTTTTTTTGCCCTTAAACATTTATCATGAGCCCACCTTCCCCGGCATAAGTACCAATAGTGGCACTCATTTCAGAAATTATGATTTGGTTAGTCAGGTTATAATCCTTTTTAATTTCGTTACCCAGGTGAATGGCATCTTCCTCACAGTTTACATGGCTTATGCCTATTAACCTGTCCTTTAACGAACCACCCGTTACCTCACCCAGTAAACTTACCAGGCGGTGAATAGCCTTTTTTCTTCCCTTAACCTTTTCGATAACTTCAGGAACGCCCCGATCATTTGCGTTCAATATGGGTTTAATATGTAGCAATGTTCCGGCTAAACCTTCAATCCTGCTAAGACGCCCCCCTTTGACCACATTTTCCAGGGTATCCAGGGTAAAAATAACTTCCCGGCTGGCACGAATCCGGGTTAGTCGTTCTATAACAGCATCCACTGATAAGCCCTGGGCTGCCATATTCGCAGCTTTTATGGCTACTATACCAGTTCCCAGGGAGGCAGTAAGGGTATCAAATACTTTCACTTTTTCACTGCCCAACATATTGCAGGCCAGTTGTGCAGTTTGATATGTGCTGCTAAGACCTGAAGATAGACTGACAAATAGAACTTCTCCAGCATCCCTTAACCCTTTTTCAAAATACTTCATAAAGGTATGAGGGTCAGGGGCCGAAGTCTTGGGTAATATACGCGATAGTTTCATCTTCTTAACAAAATTAGCCGGAGTCAGCTCGAAGCGATCCAGGAAAGTCTCCCCGTTAGCAAAAGTAACCTTTAACGGAATCATCTCAATATTATACTTTTGTAGTTCTTTATCTGGCAAATCACAGGATGTATCAGTAATAATCCTTAATGCCATTTCTGTACCCCCTTAATTGTATGGCAAGGTCTTAGTGATTGCTGACCGGTTGAGGTAATACGATATATATCTCTTCATCCCGGAAATCAAAGAATTCGCTGAGCTTCCAATAGACGCCCCGGCTTAAACGGGTATCAGCTTCCCACCTGAAGCTGATGTAGGGAACGTCCCCTTTTAAATATAGTTTGATTTCGTGATCCAGGGACATCTCTTGTAGATCATGAAAGACCAGTTTAATCCTGCCATCATCCTCTTCCAGGTATCCGGTAGCCAGAAATGGCACATCTTCAACGGTTATCTGACTTTCCTCTTGGCCCAGTTTTATACAATAGCTGCCATCTTCAAGGCGTTCGATATTACGGGCCAGGATATTTAGTATATTACGCCTGAACATTTCCGCTTTACCATAATACCATTTGCCATCTTTTTTTATGGTTATATCTGCTAGATCCATAATTACCCTCCTCATACATTCTTGCCATATATTTTACTGCCTTATTCATGGGAAAGCAAAATAATAGACACTGAATACACTGAATTTACTAACCCATGACGGAACGGCACAGGGGCCGTTCCCTACACATGATTGTTCTGCGATTTCGTCTTATGGGTATCACAATTCAGGTTGTCGCTTCTAATTCCTGTTCTATTTTCTTATTAATTAACCTATGACGGAACGGCACGGGGGCCGTTCCCCACTATATATTATTAACCTTCTTAAGCTGTAAAGAACGTTGGTAGATGGCTTCGATTTCCCGGTCGCTTATTTCCTGGTTATCCATTTTAAGTCCGGCCAGGCCCAGGCCATGTTTTTTACCCAGGCTGCGCAGGTAATTAACCGTCTCCAGGGGTATGTGGGAACCTATGCTGTAATCATTGTAGTCCCCTTCCAGGGCTAGCAGTACGGTTTCCGATAGACAGGCCAGATTTACGCCGTCCCGGTAACCCAGATTAGGGCCGAAAGATATCTTGTCCGGATACTGTACCAATCCACCCTCCAGGATAAGAACATCATCCCGTTCTTTAAAAACCTGGGGGGAAACATCGGCCGGACGGGCAACATCGCAAACAACTGCTCCCGGTTTAAGATGTCGGGGATAAATGATATATTCGGGAGAATTACTGGCGGCAACAATCATATCACATAGGGGTAAGGTGGCATCGATATCCAAACTGACTTGTAGCGGCATTTCAATTCCCAGGTAGTCACATATATCGGATAGTAATTGGGAAGATATGTCACTGCCATCAGTCAAAACCTGAGCAAATTCCCGGGCCCTGGAACTATCATGTTTAATAAGCATATCCAGGCTTTGTTTTAACCACCCGCTTAATCCTGTCATTTGGCCGCTTTGTAATCTCCTATAAGCGTAGGCCAATAATTCAGAAAAGAGGGACTCCAGTCTCTGGTTGCCGTTATTTGGCCTCTGTGGGTTACCCAGCAAAGTAATCTGGCTGGATTGTTCAGATAACATTAAAGTGCAGGTACGACCAATAGACCCAGTAGCTCCAACTACAGCCGCCCTGCTATGGTCAGGATTAATATGCATTTTTTCGGCACCGGCAAATAGGGCCTCCATGGCCATTAAAGTGGTAAAACTATTGCCGCTGGTTATAGCCACCCCCCGATCCTGAACCGACCTGCCTCCACGGGTAACTACTGAAGTCAAAGCCCCCAGCCCTACTATCCTGGCTCCCAGCTCTTTGCCTAAGTCTACTGCTTCGGTAACCATGGTTATGGTTTCCTGTCGGGGCAAATTCATCATTTCCCGGGCACCAAAAGGCACTCCGATTAACCAGCCTTCGGCAATTTTACCATCCAGTGACTTGATGGCTGGCATATGGCATACTATCTGTACCCCGGGGCTGTCCTTCTGCCAGTCCAGAAAGCGGTACAGTTCCTCCCGGTTAAATTTAACAAACGATGGATTATTGGCTACCACGTCTTCGGGGGCAGGATAATGAATGATAAAAGCAAACTTTTCACTGGCTTCCTCTCCTGGTTTAAGCCGCGAAGATTTGGTTTTGCGGCTTTGGGGACGGTAGTCGATAATCTGTTCAGGTTTACTATAATCTCCAAGTAAGTAGTGATAAAAGCGGGCAAAATCACGGTAACTAACAATTTTACATACTATATCCAGGGCTTTTAAAACGTAATCCATTTCCTCATAGGAAATATTTAGAGCCGGCTCTAATCTTAAAGTCATGGAATCATTTAGAAAGGGAGCCAGGCGAATATTGTACACATTTAATAAAAAGCCTGTTACCAATGCGGTAAACCCGCCAGCGTTAATTATAAAAGCCGTATCATAGGACCCACAATCTTTAAGATCATGGAATTCCAGTCCCAGCATCAGGCCTCTTCCCCGCACTTCTTTAACCGCATCGGGATAACGATCGGCTAGTTGACGTAGTTTATCCAGGAGGTAATCACCCTTTTTGGCTACCTCCTGTACCAACTGCTGCTCATCAGCGTTCAGCTTTTCCAGTACCGCCTGGCCTACAGAGCAGGTTAGATTATTATTGGCAAAAGTTGAACTATGCAACATACCAAAATCATCGTTCCATATCCGAGGAGAACTGATACATACCGCCAGCGGCAATAAACCACCACCCAGAGCTTTGGCCAGTAACATAATATCAGGCTCAACACCCTCATGTTCGCAGGCAAAGAGCCTGCCGGTTCTGCCTAATCCGGTTTGAATCTCGTCCAGTATCAAGGCAGCCCCATAAGCGCTGCAGATTTCCCGGGCAGCGGTCAGGTAACCTGGTCGGGCTTCGATTATACCACCTTCACCTTGAATAGGTTCAACTATGAAGGCCGCAATATCGTTACCTTGCCGGGCAAATATCTGCTCCAGAGCCTCTACATCATTGAAGGGTACAGTTTGAAAACCGGGAATAGGTGCATAGAATGGTTTTTGATAAGATTCCTTTCCAGTAGCCGATAAAGCGCCCATAGTTTTACCGTGAAAACTATTAGTAGTAGAAACAATAATTTTCCTGCCAGTGCTGGATCGAGCCAGCTTAATAGAAGTTTCCACTGCTTCCGCCCCGCTCTGGCAGAAAGTACAATAACAAAGGTTCCCGGGGCTGCAATCTGCCAGCATATTAGCTAGCTTCAATGCTTCCTGAGGAAGGGAGGGCTGAACTAAACTAGGGAGGGATTTCTCACGTACCTCCTGCAAGCGCTCCCAGATAAATTCGGGGTTATAACCGAAGGGAACAGCTCCGTATTGGGCAATAAAATCTAGATAGCGCCGGCCCTTCTCGTCAAACAAATAGCTCCCCTTTCCTGATATATAATTTTTATCCAGCTGAAACATGCTCAGTGTTTCTTTTAAGGTAGGGTTAAGCAAATCATTACGCAGGTCTGACATTGGATATGTCTCCCTCCTTGTGCACAGGTTTGTGCAAATTTATTTTTAATATGCCTATATTTTATCGATTAAAATTAGCCTGTCAAATTTTTTTAACGAGTATCTTCGCCCTTTATGTGACACAGGGGGACGTTTTTGGTGTGTCATTTCAAAGAAATGACACACCAAAAACGTCCCCCTGTGTCACCCCTCGCGCCTTACTTTTCATAAGTTTATGTATATGCTTTGCTAAATTGGAAATATTATGAGTAAATTGGAAAATAGCCGCTTAAGTCGCGGAAAAACGAGTGCAATTAAATTTAAGGAGGCAATTTAATATGGAAGATCGCGAGATTAGAACTGAGGAAGGTTATGATTTAGGGACATTTAATTTTCTTAAGGCTGGATGGTGGATACTTCATATTGTCGCTATTGTAGGAGTTTTCTACCTGGGTTATTTGTATGGCGGTTCAGTTTTTTAAAATAGCTGTTACCTAAACCAGTGGCTGTAAAAGCCACTGGTTTTTTTATTGGAACCCCTTACTCCTCATGCCTCACCCTTAACCCCTCGCAATTAATCAAGTCTCAAATTTAAAGTTATTCAAAGGACAGCTTTGTTATTAGTTACTATTTTCTTGTTTACGGCAGGTATTTTTCAGTTACATGGATAATCATCTAAGACAGATAGAAAATTAGGGGGGTAAACAAAATATGAGTACAAGTGTCAATCCGGTATTAAAAACTATAATGGAAATGTCAGGGATTAAGTTTACGGTTAACCGTGGTTCAGAAGTAGTTGGAGAAGTTGATGGCCTAAAGAATTGTGACCCATACAGCGGCCGTAATTATATAGCTTTGTTTCCAGGCGTAGATGTTATTGCCGGTGATTTGCTGGTAGCGGTACAATCTCAGGAAGAATTTTTGGTTTTAGCTACTGAACATGAATATGTTGAAGGTCAGTGGTTTCAGGATAGAGCCTATTTTGGAAGCAAGGAGGGCTGCACTGACTCTCCGGTACCATGTTCACCATCTGAACTACCTGTCGAACCTGACCAACCCAACCTGATTACTGATTACTTGGATTATCTTAACAGCCTGATAAAAATAAAAGCTCCCGGTTCAGGAGAAAATTTTGCTGCTTTTTTATTGCAAGTGGAAAAACTTTTGTCTGCCGATGAAATCACAAAAGGAAGCCTGGCTGAATACGTTCAATTGTTACAGGAAAATGAATGGCTGGCCGCGGCTCTGGGTACTATCCTGGTAAGTTGGATTAGCAGATAATACAGATTCAAAGGGATGGTTCTTCGAACCATCCCTTTGTATACAATTACCACTCCGGCGGCAGCTGTTTTAGCTGGGCCAGGTTAAAAACCGGGCCATCCAGGCAAATATACTGACTGCCGACATTGCAGCGACCACATTTACCTATGCCGCATTTCATGCGCATTTCCAGAGTGCTGATTACCTGTTCATCAGTATAGCCCATCTTTTCCAGGGATTGCAGGACAAATTTTATCATTACCGGCGGTCCGCAGACAACTGCTATCTTACCTGCGGCGGCTGGGTTTATTTCCTCCAGGTAAGCGGGGACAAAACCTACATGCCCATCCCAGCCTTCCTCCGGGTTATCAATCGTAATGTAAACCTCAGTATCTTTTTCCTGGGGCCATTTTTCAAAGAGTTCATCTTTGAAACAGAGGTCAGCATAGCTGCGACTGCCGTATATTATCTGAATCTTGCCATAGTCCTGGCGATGTTTAAAGCAGTATTTGATAAAGGAACGCAAGGGTGCCAAGCCAATACCGCCGGCAATAAAGAGCATATCCTTACCTTTGCACTCCTCTACCGGGAAGCCATTTCCATATGGACCCCTAACTCCCAGCTGATGACCTACTTCGATGCGGTGCAGCTCGTTAGTCATCAGTCCCACTCTTTTAATAGCAAAATGCAGGTATTCTTGTTCTTCCTGCCAGGAAACGGAATACATCCCTTCACCTACTGGTAGTAGGGATACCATACCCAGCTGTCCGGGCATAACATCAAAGGGTACTCCCCCGCCGATACTGCGGACAAAAAAGCTTTTAACATCCGGGGTTTCGTCTTTGATATCAATAACTTCTACTACTCCTGGAACCAGTGGGTTTTCACAGTTACATTTATGCTCTGACACTGGTATCCGCCTCCTTAACCTGATTTATAATCTGAACAATGTTAATTCCTACCGGGCAGGCTACTATGCATCTACCACAGCCGGTACAAAGGGGTTTACCATATCGCTCCGAGAAGAATTGCAGCTTGTGCAGGAAACGGTTGCGGAAGCGTTCCTGTTCATTACTGCGCGGGTTGTGACCTCCCGCCATTAATGTATACTCAGAATACATGCAGGAATCATAACAGCGGAAACGATAACCTTCATCTCCCCAGGATTTTACCTGGATATCAAAGCAGTAACAGGAAGGGCAAACATAAGTGCAAATACCACAGGTCTGACAGGTTGAGGCCAGTTCTTCCCACATCGGGTCTTCAAACATACCTTTAAGTTTTTCTGCCACTCCCTCATAATTAGCCTGCTGTTTAAATGGCTGCAATTGGGGTGATTTCGCCTCTTTGTTTTCCAACAGGGCTCCCAGGGCAGCACTCAGTTTTTCGCCTTTATCAGTCTTACTCTCCCAAATATAGGAATCTCCGGTATCGCGAATAATAACATCGGCATTTACCGGCTCCGTAGGGTCAACCCCCATAGCTTCACAGAAACAATTGGCACCTGGCTGGTAACAGGCATGAGCCACTATGGTAGTATTATCTCTTCTAGCCTGATAGAAACTGTCTACAAACCCCATGGTTAGAAAGACATCATCAAAGCAGGCAATAGCAGCCGCATCACAAGCGCGCAAACCAAATATTATCCTGGGCTGGGGGCTTTCAAAGGTTTCCTTTATCTCTACTGTCGTACCATTGCCAGTAAAACTGTACATCCTCTCAGTCTGCGGGAATACTATACTCTTGGGCGGCAATAAAACATTTAATGCATCCAGCATCAAGCGGTCACTGCCCTCCTGATAGCTGTTCCAGGAGTAAAAGCCGCTTTCATCTCCCCGGGCCAGGGGTACAAAGAGTTCCGCGTTTTGACTTAACTGGTTTAAGACGTCTTTTATTTTAGACTTGCTCAATATCGGCATTTATCTTCACCCCCTATAAGAAATTATCCGGGTCGTTTTCCTGGTAGGAACTTAAGGGGGGTTTAGCCCCTTCAATGTAAACCATACCTGCTTCATAAGGCCCAAAGAATTTATTTACATCCTTAATCAGTTTTTGATTTATAAGCATCAGGGGAATATTTACCGGGCATACCCGTTCACACTCGCCGCACTCGATGCAGCGCCCGGCCATATGCGAAGCCCGCACCAGGTGGTACATGAAGTTATCGCTTATACTCGTTTCCCGCCCTACCCACTGGGGTTTCATTTCGTCAAATATGCAGGTGCGGCAGTTACAGGCTACACATACCTGGCGGCAGGCATAACAGCGAATGCAGCGGGAAAATACATCCTCAAAAAATTCATAACGCTGGTCCGCGCTCATGTTTTCAATATCCTTAACCAACTTGAAACGCTCCTGCCCTACCCGCGGGGTTTGTTTATCACCGATTAACTCGTCATAAATAACCGGATTAGGCTCTATGCAATCGTTGCATTTTCTAGCCAGTTCGCCGCTGGTAGTAGCGGGGAAAAACCCAGAATTATCCTTAACTGCCTGCAGCGGATCTTTCATGCCCGGGCAGGCTACCCCGACAATGTATAAGCGCTGCCGCTTAATCTGCCCATCCTGCAACAGTCTAACTATTCCGCGGGAATCACAGCCCTTAACGACAATACCTATCTTCTCCTGTCCGTCCCGGTATTTAAGCAAATCATTGGACAAGTTATGGATGGAATATTCATTAAAAATGAGCTTTTCTACATCTTCTACCCGGCGGGCAAAAAAGGGACGGGTCGTATATTCTTCCTGGCCTTTTTCCCAGCCCATAAATATATCCACCTGACCGTTTTGCAGAAGCCGGGTAGCAATTTCTCTGATTTTTAAGGTTATATCATTCATCTGGCATCCCTCAGCTTTCTGTTCGGTCCCAGGGTCTTAACATCATCAACCAGTTTCTGCATGGTCTGTTGAAATTTTAACCCTTCTGCACCTGATATCCAGGCAGTCTGGTACCTCGCCGGCTCCACTCCGACATATTCCAGGAGGCTTTTCATAATCGTGTGGCGGCGGCGGTTATAGTAATTGCCACTACCATAGTGGCATTCGCCCGGGTGTCACCCGGATAATAAAACCCCATCGGCTCCCCGGTTAAAGGCCCGCATTACCAGCATAGGGTCCATGCGCCCCGAGCAAGGGGTGCGGATAATCCTGACATCAGCCGGGTACTGTAAATGGTTTAAACCGGCCAGGTCAGCTGCCGCATAGGTACACCAATTACAGGCAAAAACAATTATCCGGGGCTGCCAGCTGGTTTTACTATCTATAGACATATTGCATCCACCTCCGCTACCAGTTGATCGTCGGTAAAGCCCTTGGTATTCAGGGCGGCAGTCCGGCAGGCGGGGACACAGGCCCCACATCCCTGGCAAAGACTGCTGTTGACCACGGCTACATTACGAGTAATAGGCCCATGATGACCCCGCTCCTGAATTTCCTCCAGAGTAATGGCATTGTAAGGACAAATCGGAACACATAAGCCACAACCGGAACATTTATTAATATCAACTTCAGATACCATAGGCTCGGTAGCCAGCCTGGTCTTGCTCAGTAATCCCAGAACTTTAGCTGCCGCTCCACTGGCCTGAGCCACTGTATCTGGTATATCCTTAGGTCCCTGGCAGGTTCCAGCCAGGAATACCCCGGCAGCAAAAGTCTCTACCGGTTGTAATTTGGGGTGAGCTTCCTGGTAGAAACCGTCCTTGTCCATGGAAAAACCTACAGTCCGCGCCAGTTCATCAGACCCGGCAGCAGGAACCATGGCCGTAGCCAGTACCACCATATCGGCTTCTACTTCTACCGGTCGACCGAGCAGGCTGTCTTCAGACTTTAACACCAGGCGGTCTCCGCGGGGGTAGATTTTACTTACCCGTCCCCTTATATATCGAGCCCCAGCATTCAGGGCGCGCTGATAAAATTCTTCATAGTTCTTTCCCGCGGTACGTACGTCCATATAAAATACATAAGCTTCACTGTCCGGTATTTTATCCTTCACCTGATAAGCATGTTTGGCGGTATACATACAGCAGGCACGGGAACAGTAGCTTTTACCCTTGGTATCATCCCGGGAACCTACACATTTAATAAAGGCCACGCTTTTTGGTTCCTTGCCATCTGATGGCCGCTTAATTTTACCTCCGGTAGGTCCTCCAGCGCTTACCAGCCGTTCAAAATGTAAGCCGCTGATTACGTCCGGGTATTTGCCATATCCGTATTCCCCGTAAGCTTCTTCCCAGTTAAACAGGTCATAACCGGTAGCCATCACTATGGCTCCCACTTCTTTGTTTATAAATTCTTCCTTATCGTCAAACTTAATGGCTTTGGTTGGGCATACCTTCTCACAAACACCGCACTTATTTTTAGTCAGTTTGGTACAGTTGTCAGCATCTATAAAGGGTTTACCCGGTACCGCCTGGGGATAAACCATATGAATGGAAGTCCTCAGGCCCAGCCCCAGTTCAAACTCATCTTTAATCTTTTTGGTTGGGCATTTTTCTATACAGGTACCACAACCGGTACAGAGATCCCAGTCTACATATTTAGGCTTTTTCTTAATAGTTACGTTAAAATTGCCAATATAACCGGTAACACCAGTTACCTCAGCATAAGTTATCAGTTCAATGTTAGGGTGCTGCGCCACAGCAACCATCTTGGGAGTGCCTATTCAGGCGGCGCAGTCCATGGTGGGAAAGGTCTTATCCAGCTGGGTCATTTTCCCGCCAATGCTGGCCTCTCTTTCTACCAGTATGACCTGGTGCCCCCCTTCAGCAATGTCCAGAGCAGCCTGCATTCCTGCTATGCCGCCTCCTATTACCAGGGCTCTCTTGGTAACAGGGATGGTAGAAATCTGCAGGGGCTGGTTGCGCAAGACTTTGCTAACTCCCATTTTAACCAGGTCTATAGCCTTGCGAGTAGCCTCTTCCCGGTCGCTATGAACCCAGGAATCCTGTTCCCGGATGTTGACCATCTCAAATAAATAGGGGTTAATACCTCCCGCTGCGACGGCTTTGCGGAAAGTGTTTTCGTGCATGCGGGGCGAACAGGAAGCTACTACTACCTGTTCCAGCTTTTGTTCTTCGATGGATTTCCGGATTAACTCCTGTCCGGGATCGGAGCACATATATTTATAAGTAGTGGCAAATGCAACTCCGGGGAATTTACCGGCTTCCTCGGCAACCCGGGCCGTATCTACTACGGAAGCTATGTTGGTTCCGCATTCACATACGAATACCCCCACCCGTTTGCTCATTTTCCTTCTCCCTCCTTAACCCTTACTCTCTTTTTCTCTCTTCTTCAGCTCCCCGGTGACGAAGGCTTCTGCGGCTTTGGTAGCTTTTTCTTTATCGGTCACCATTAGCTCAGCCAGGCGGGCGGTTTTTTTCTCGTCTCCGCTTATTACTTCGACCAGTACTTTTGCCCTTTCCTCGTCTTCGATTAGTCGAGCTGCCATTTTGTCCGGGTTTTTGTTAAATCCTTTAATCATAGCATCTATCTTTTTCTGCAGGGCTTCGGCATCTTCACTGGCAACCGCTTCTCCATCACTGTCATCCGGCTCGGCTTTAGCGGCTTTTTTAACCGGCCGGGGCTCTGCTGCTTCCATCTCTGCTGCCCGGGCGGGCAGGGATTGCAGATAGCTTATAGCTTCCACAAAGTGTTTCCCTACGCCTACCTCTGCTGGACTGGCACCGCCGGCTATAGCTACCAGTTCGGTTACATAGTAAACCGGCAGGTTTAATTTTTCCTTAAACATCTTCTCAGTCCCGGCCTGGCGCATGTCCAGGTTAAGCATGCACAGCGGGCAGGCGGTAACCAGACACTCGGCTCCCGCAGCTTTGGCATTGGCAATTACCTCATAAATCATTTTAGCCCCTATTTCCGGCCGGGAAGTAGCCAGGGCAGCTCCACAACATTCTACTTTATAAGGCCAGTCTACGGTTTGTGCTCCCAGAGCCCTGACTATCCGATCCATACTCTGCGGGTCTTCAGTATCGTCAAAACCGGTATGTTCAGCCGGCCTCACCAATAAGCAGCCGTAGTAACAGGCGGCTTTCATTCCTTTTAAAGGATTGCTCACTTTGGCTTTTATTTTATCTATACCTACCTTATTATCCAGCCATTCCAGGACTGAGATAGTGGTGGTAAGGGCTTTAAAATCCATATCGATAACTTCCTGAATCTTCTCCCGCAAAGCATTATCTTTACGTGCGGCCAGTTCGGTACTATGCAGGCGGTTGTAACAGGCGGCACAGGGAGCCAGAATGGTGTCCATTCCATTCTGCTCGGCAATGGCCAGATTACGAGCAGGCAAAGACCCGGCTAATAGTTTGTTGGTATTATGGGCCGAGGTGGCCCCACAGCAATTCCAGTCTTCCAGTTCCTGAAGGTCAATCTCCAACATGCGGGCAGTTTTTTTAGTGGAAAGGTCATATTCAATAGCACTGCCTTCCGAAGAACAACCAGGATAATAGGCCAGTTTCATTTACTGTTCACCCCTCATTTTTTCGGCACGTTCAAATATTTTCTTTACCTGTTCCCGGCCCTTGATTTTAGCGGGGAACAGGTGAACCTTACCCCGGCTCATCATGGGCAGTCCCAGTTCAGCATCTTTAAAAGGCTGCATAGTCTTTAAGTTATGGGTAAGTAATAATCCAGCTTCATAGGTTCGACCAAAATTTCTGACCCCAGCCAGGAAGGCCTGGTTAAACACGGCTACTTTTTTATCGTTGATTATACCCCGGTCCAGTGCTTCCCGTCTTAAGGTATCCATTAGAGAAGCAATATCTACTCCCCGGGGACAACGTGCGGAACAGGTTTCACAACTGGCACAAATCCATATGCTCTCTGCACTTAACGCCTCATTAACCAGACCCAACTGCAGCAGCCGGATAACCTGTCTGGGGGTATAATCCATGGCAAACCCTACCGGACAACCGGCCGAACATTTTCCGCACTGGTAGCAAAGGTTGATGCTGGTTCCGGCTTCTTTTTCGATTTTATCCAACAAAACCTGGTCATGCTCGGTTAGAGGTGTCAATTTAATAGTGCTTTCCACAAACTTCGCTCCTTTCCTTGCCCCTTACCCCTTTACTATAAGCTTACTAGCTGTATGGTTACAACCGTATATAGCAGGATATTTAGGTATTATATGTTTAAAATATATACCATCGTATATCAGGGATTAGTTTTAATTGAGAATTAAGAATTAAAATACCAAGTTTTGATATTGATATTTTATTATAATACAAATATGTCGCACATTTGTGTTAATTCTTTGTTAATATTCGATTATTTCACGGTATAGGGTAAAAAAAGCATATACTGTTCAGGAAATTATGCAGAAATAGAAGTATTCGAGGTGTAACTTAGAGGGGCTTAAGCATAAGCAATAAATAAAGAACAGAATTCATCCATTGCCTGCCCGGGAAATAATCCACGAGCAGGCGATGGTTATAATATTTATTGATTAAAACTACATTGGATGCACTCTTTTATGGTTGAATCCGGTAGGGGATAGAATATACCCGCTGGATCCATTTTGATCGCCCAGAACATCAATTCAGCAGTCTGGGCATCAAGTTTCTGCGAAAATACCCGGGCTACTCCACAACTCTTTTGGAGCACCCGTACCGCTTTAGCACAAGCCTCTACCAGTTCTTCGTTTGTTTTGCTTACCAGGTCGATACCAAAGGCATCAGCTAATACTTCGGCATTAGGCAGATAATGCTTAGGGTATTGTTCCATCAGTATTGGTATCAGCACTGCGTTTGCTTCACCATGGGGGATACGAAGCTGTCCACCAACTGCGTGAGCTACATTATGAATAGGATAGAATAATCCGGACATGGCAAATGCCATAATAGCCATATTACTGGCAACCAACATCTTGGTACGAGCTTCTAGATTAGTGCCATTTTCCACTGCCAAAGGCAGATATTTCCGGATTAACTTAATTGCCTGCACCGATAAAGCATCAATCATACAGTTGCTACCTGGAGAACTAATTGCTTCAACTGCATGGGATAAAGCATCAAATCCGGTATCGGCTGTCATCTTTGGCGGTAATCCAACTGTAAAATCAGGGTCCAGGAAAGCATAGTCGGCAGGCAAATAAGGATGTAAGAGATCCCCCTTGACCTTTTGTTCTTCGTTGTAAATTACTGCCAGAGGGGAGGACTCCGAGCCCGTTCCCGCAGTAGTCGGTATAGCTATATGCGGCACATTTAGCGGTTTTCCCATTGGAGCCAAATAAGGGCCTATATTACCCGGCATAATTTCCCTAATATCAGTAACCTTCATACCCAACATGGCTTTAACTCCTTTGACCGAATCCAAAACACTGCCGCCGCCTACTGCAAGCAGACCATCAACAGCATTTTCACGGCACCAACGAGCACATTCGTTAATTATTCTCATTACCGCATCAGGTTCAATCCGGTCATAGATGCCAACGATTGGAGGTTGACCCTGTACCTCAAATATTTCCATAACCTGATCAACTATACCAGCCCTAACCAGCCCTTCATCTGTAATCAGGCCAATACGTTTACAGCCCATTTCTTCAAAACGCTGGGGTATAAAAGTGCGGCAACCTGCACCTACCTCGACCGTACCACGGTAATTCCAAACAAAATACTTTGGTATAGTCATCTTCAAAACCCTCCTATCTATCATCTATTTATTAGAACCAATCAAAAGGTTGAGCAGCTTTTCCGAACCATCAGGGGTTAAGTCCTGACACACATGTTTTACTTCACTATAAGCTAAGAGCGAATGATAACAACATTCCCTTCCATAACCACTTTGTTTATATCCCCCAAAAGGAGCATCCGGTCGCAGTACATGCCAGGTATTAATCCAAACGGTTCCGGTACGCAATCTAGAAGCGATTTTTTGTGCCCGGTTAGCATTGGTGCTGCATACGCCTCCACCCAGGCCGTATATACTATCATTAGCCATGGCGATGGCTTCTTCTTCATCATCATAGGGAATTACGCATTGAACTGGTCCGAATATTTCTTCTCTTACCTGGGTCATTTGATTGTTGCAGTTTATAAAAATAGTTGGTTCGAAGAAAAAACCTTTTTCATAGAATCCTGTAGTTAAACGATTACCACCATAAGCCAGTTGTGCTCCTTCGTTCTCACCAATCTGGACATAATTCATAATGGTACGAAGCTGGTCATCACTGGCTATGGGACCCAGATCAGTTTCCATATTCATCTGATCACCGATGATCATCTTTTTAATCTTGGCTATCATTCGCTCCACCAGCTCATCTTGCATTTTTCGTGGTACAAATAGTCTGGTTCCGGATTCACATACCTGTCCGGAATGAAAGAGGAAAGCCAGCAAGCACATGTTTGCCGCCACTTCCATATCCGCATCATCCAGCACAATGATGGGGGATTTGCCACCCAGTTCCAGAGTCACCCGCTTAATACTGTCTGCTGCCATATGTGCTACCTGGCGCCCTACCTCGGTAGAACCGGTAAAAGCTATTTTATCAACCTCGGGATGCTGGGCCATATAATTCCCTACAGATGAACCGGGACCAGTTAAAACATTAAAAACTCCCGGAGGAAGACCTGCATCACTGAGTAGCTTGGCTAACTCCAAGGTGGTAACAGGGGTAATGCTGGCCGGTTTAATGACCAGGCTGTTGCCCATGACCAAAGCAGGGGCAATTTTAAATATCGAAAGAATCAAAGGAAAATTCCACGGGGTTATACCAGCACAAACACCAATAGGTTCACGTTTCCAGTAGCTGTGCATGGGAGCCACCCAGGGCGGTGAAAAGAAGGCATGTTCCACCCGGGGAAGCTCTTTGGCTATCATAGCCGAGAGTAAAAGGGTAGCACTGACTTCAGCCGCGTCAACTGTGCTAGTACGCCGTATAGTTGCTCCAGAAGTCAAAGACTCCAGGTAGGCCAAACGGTCTTTGTTGGCCACGGCCAGCATGGCAGCATCCATAAGTACCTGAGCTCTTTCATCTACAGATTTGTTGGCCCAAATACCTGATTCAAAGGTAGTACGTGCACTGGCTAAAGCTTTATCCACATCATCCTTGTTACCACGAGGTACTCTTGCTACTACCTCCCGATTTGCTGGATTGATGACTTCCATCATCTCACCTGAGGAACCAGGAGTCCAGTTCCCATCAATAAACATCTGGTATTCCATGATATCCGCCATTAATTATTCCTCCCTTACTTGAATTTAAGCCTTGTTCAACCGGTGCGGTTATTCACTACTCCTCCTTTTGTCGTCCGGTCAGTCGGCCGATTTAATGTAAAAAAAAGGCCCCCGTCTAGCGGTCCAGGTAGTCTGCAATGTCATCCATAGGAATGGCATCCCCCCCTATAATACGCTGAATAATCAAACCATCAATAAGGGCTACTATAATAAAAGATAAGGCTCGAGCTTCATCTTCGTTAAATCTTAGTAAATCAAATTGTATATCCAATTCTTCCTTTATAAGTGCACGCCATTCCCTGTAACTTTCCTGAAAACGCAGGCGTATTTGCTCATTATTCAGTACTGCTTCTTGTAGAAGATATAAATGTAGCTTGGTCCGGGTTTCGGCTTCCAGGAAGGACCAGAAAACAACTTTTAGAATCTCGGAAAAACTGGTCTGTCCTCTGATATTTTCAATCCATTTTAAAAGGTTTCCCTTAACAAGGGTGAAATGCTCCTGACTAATGTCATATATCAAATCACTTTTTGAGGGATAATAATAATGTAAAGTACCCTTGCTAATACCACACTCACGTGCGATATCAGCCAGGCTAGTATCATTTATTCCTTGCTCCATCATCAAGCGACTGGCAATTTGCAGTATGAGCTGGCGATTGTTAACCGCGGTTGTTTCATTTTTTTTATTCAAACTCTTCTCTCCTAATCGATAATTTAAACTAGCCCATAGTATTTGTCGTCCGGTCGGCCGACTGTGTTAAATAATAATTATCTTGTTTAATATATATTGTCAAGGTTTTCCCAAAAAATTTAACGCCAAGTTTTAATAGCGGAAGCTGACGAAGGAAAACTAGATACTTCTTTGGTCAGGGGATTGTGAAATTTTGGTTAAAGAAGCTTAAACCTTACTCTACACCGTCACTTGTTTGGGGTAAAGCCAGCACCTGCTGGTTAGAATTTATAATCAGGTAAACAATTACTAGAATAAGTGTCCCTATAAAATAAGGAATCAAAATGTTAAATTCATAAAGAATCCCCCCGGCTACAGGCCCAGCTATTCTGCCCAGGCTGCCAAAAGATTGCATTACCCCCAAAGACGTACCTTGATTCTGGTTGGAGTATTGTGTTACCAGGGATGATGAACTGGGCCCAATTAGTGAAGTCCCTATATAGTAAACTGCAGAAGTAATCAGCAATGATAGCATATCAGAAGCAAATAGAATTAATATCAGACCGGCAGCTGATATTAACAGGCCTCCTTTCATGAGATTCATATCTCCGAAACGTTTTGCCAACCTGCCTATAAGCCCCCCCTGAATTACCACCGCGATTACCCCCAATATGGTAAATAAAAAACCAATTTCTTTAGGCCCAAAAGCAGCCCGGTGGGCAGCAAAGAAGACAAAGGTAGCCTCAAACATAGTAGTACTAAAATTTAGTATTAGAATTAATATAAATAGCAGGAATAAGGGGTTATTAATCTCCATTTCAGCAACAGGCGGGTTAATGATTTCGGGTATAGATTCTGCCGGGGTCAAGGTTTCAGGCAGGTAAAGCAGGGCAAAAGGCCAGATCAGCAGCGCTAATCCGCCGGCTACAAAAAAAGGCAAGGAAAATCCCTGCTGCCCTAACCAACCACCCAGAGCAGGACCCACAATCATGCCCAATCCCATAGCCGCAGTCATTAAACCTATACCCTGTGACCTCTCGTTTTCCCTGGTGATATCAGCCACATAAGCTAAAGCAGTGGGCAGAGTAGCTGAAGAAATGGCTCCAGACAAAATTCGTACCACAAACATCAGCCAAAGTTGGTCGGTAAAGCCAAACAAGACAAAGGTAATACCATAGCCGGAGAGTCCAATAAGTATTACCGGACGCCTGCCTATGTTATCAGATAAGCGACCCCAGAAAGGAGCAAACAATAAGTGCATCAGGGAATAGGTGGCCATAAAGAGACCCAAAATGCTTGCATTCCCACCTAATGAGGTAAGAAAAAACGGCATTATAGGGATGATGATACCAAAGCCAACCATAACCAGAAACAAAATAAAAAATAAAATAATGATGGAACGAATATTATTTCCCATTATAAATCCCTGCCTGTAATAATGACTCCATTAATATTCTTTGCACCAGGAGTCAACTTTATTTGCAAACAGGAAAAACCCATTTTGGGTTTGGGGTTAATTGGAAAATAGATTTTTTGACGCTGAAGGACGCAGACCCTTCGGGCACAGATTAACGCTGATAAATAATTAAGAAAAAGGAATCTGTGTAAATCATAATAATCTGCGTGAATCTGCGTCAGAAAATGTTAGAACCAATTAATCTTATTTTCTATATGCAAAACGCCTGCAAAATTGTACGTGAATCAACCTAACTTTATGGCATTTTTCATCACGTTTGATAATAGGAGTTATTATTAGAGTTTCAACATGGCTATCCGGCATTATTTTATTAACAAATTCCGGAAAGACCTGTTTTTCCGTCTTAATACCTTTGCTATTAGAATTCCCCCTTTAAATGAGCACCTCAGTGACTTACCTTTGCTCTGTCAGCATTTTATTAATAATTACAATCACGAAAACGGTACCACCACTGACGTATCAGGCCAACCGTTTTTGGAGGGAGTAAGTGAATCTGTTGCATATCAAACTCCCTAACACCATATGTCTGTATTAAAGGAGGAGATAAAATGAGTACTTATTTGGAGGAGTATAAGCGCAAGCTTATAAGTGTGGAAAAAGCAGCCCAACTGGTTAAATCGGGAAATACCGTGGAATACGGTATGTTCGCTACGAAACCAATCGATTTCGACTATGCCCTGGGTCAACGCGCAGGAATCGGGTTGGAGAAGGTTTCTATCCGCGGGACCGGTACGGCGAAAAACGGCAAAAGCCTTATAGCTCTTCCCTCCACTTACAAAGATAAGGAGGATAAGGTTGGTTCCCGTATCGTACCTATGTTTCCAACCGGTACCGTAGTTACAACCTCGCGCAATGATGTGGAATGGGTAGTTACGGAGTACGGTGCGGTCCGTTTGACTAATAAACCAGTATCGCAACGGGTGAAAAGCCTGATTAGCATAGCCCATCCTGATTTCCGCGATGAACTAAATTTTATGGCTAGAAAACAATTATGGATAAGGTAAAATAAGGTAACAGTATAAACAGGCAAAAACTTTCTAAGGGGGGCTATTTTAGTGAACTGGATGAAAGAATACCGACGTAAGCTGGTTTTGCCTGAACAAGCAGTTAAATGCATAAAATCAGGCGACTGGGTAGATTATGGTTTGCTTTGCGGTCAGGTGAGAATCCTGGATGAAGCTTTAGCCAAACGTAAAGATGAGCTAAAAGACGTTAAGATATGGAGTATGCTAACCCTTTCACCACCCAAAATAATAGAGGCTGACCCTGGCGGAAAAATCTTTGTTTGGAATTCCTGGCATTATTCCAGTTTGGATCGAAGACTATTAAGTAACGGAACCCCAGTTTACTATTCTCCCATGCGTTATTCGGAATTACCTCGCTATGTCCGTGAAGAAATTGAGCCTATTAATGTATCCATGCACCAGGTAGCCCCTATGGATAAACACGGTTACTTCAATTTTGGACCGCAGAATTCTCATAGTAAGGCTGTATGTGACCGGGCAAAGATAGTTATCGTTGAAGTAAATCAAAATCAACCACGTTGCCTGGGAGGTTATCATGAGGCTATCCATATTTCGGAAATAGATTTTATTGTTGAAGGCGAAAATCCCCCCTTAAACCAGTTAAAGAACCCTACCCCTTCCCCGATTGATTTACAGGTAGCTGAATATATTACAGAAGAAATTTATGACGGTGCCTGTATCCAGCTGGGAATCGGTGGTATGCCCAGCGCGGTGGGCGATATAATAGCAGCATCTGATCTTAAAGACCTGGGCTGTCACACGGAAATGCTGGGTGATCCTTATCTAAAAATGTACCAGGCCGGAAACCTTACTGGACAACGAAAAGCTATAGACCAGGGTAAAATAACCTATTCCTTTGCTTTGGGCAGCCAGGAACTATATGATTTTATCGATGATAATCCCCTGTGTGCCAGTTACCCGGTTGATTACACCAACCGACCTTCTATTGCTGCCCTGAACGATAATTTGATAACAGTAAACAGCGCCATTGAAGTAGACCTTTATGGTCAAGTGTGTTCAGAATCATGGGGAACTCGCCATATAAGCGGGACCGGGGGCCAGCTTGACTTTGTTTTGGCCGCTTACGAATCGCGGGGAGGAAAAGCTTTTGTATGCCTACCGTCATGTTACCAGGATAAAAACGGGATAATTAAATCGCGTATCGTACCTACATTGCCATTGGGAGCCATAGTAACCGATTCTCGTACGGTAGCGCATTACATTGTCACTGAATATGGCAAGTTTAATTTAAAGGGAAAAACGGTATGGCAAAGAGCCGAAGGCCTAATTAACCTGGCTCACCCTCAATTCCGGGATGAACTTATTGTTGCTGCACAAGAACAGGGAATCTGGCGCCATAGCAATAGAATATAGTAAGGTGTGAGGGGTGAGGCGTAAGGCGTAACATGTTCCCGGGGCATGGAGGGAGTTAATGAGGTTTGTTCCCCGGTTTAAGTTCTTCCAGGGTGACAAAACGATAACCCTGGCGGGAAAGGTTTTCAACGATTAAGCGGGTAGCCACTACATCTTTCCAACGAAAATCAGTTCTGCCATCGTGTAATAATACTATAAGACCCGGGTGAGCATAGTTAATCACCCGGGTTGCCATCATTTCTGGAGTTGGGGCGCTACGATTGAAAGTACAAATTCCCCATAGCACAATAGTGTAACCTTTATCTTGTACGATTTTAATAATTTCCTGATTCAGAATACCCCGGGGAGGACGAAATAGGTAAGTGTTTTGACCAGCGATACGTTGCATACTAAGCTGGCACTGGTCTATTTCCCACTTCAGCTCTTTTGGAGATAGTGTCCTGAGGTTATCAGGATGAGTATAAGTATGGTTACCAATAAGATGTCCCCGGGCTGAAACCTCCTTTGCAATATCCGGATATTCCTCCATCCTGCTGCCTATCATAAAAAAGGTGGCTTTAGCCTGATACTGATCCAGGATATCAAGAATCTGCGGTGTATAAATAGGATGAGGTCCATCATCAAAAGTAAGAGCTACAATTTTTTCTTTAGCAATTAGCTGATAAGTAACGCCACTATAAGCCAATCCTATCTCCGGTATTAAAAAAGGTATACCCAGCGGGAGCAGCATAAACAATAATATTATTTTAGGGAAAATGCTCTTTTTACCGGACTTCACCAGGAACTCTCCTCTCATTCTATACATCTTAATTTATATTTTTATTGGCAAGAATTTAGAATTAAGATGTCCTCTCTTTTAAGCATGCATTCGCCAGTAACATTTGAAAAAGGTTTTCATTAAATCATTACATTAATTTTCCAGTATAGCCCTAAAAAAAAGGTACATAATATATTTAGAGTCAGCGATACGATTTTGTTAAAAGAACTAAGTCCCTCATCCGAGGATAAATCTTAGCTCTTCTCTAACAAAACCTTCCAACACGGAAGATATCGCTGGCTCATTTTGATATTTTAAAAATTCAGTGTTATTCATAATTTGTCAGTGTATTCAATGTCTAATTCCGTTCTATTTTCTAACTAACCCGTTATGGGTGCCAGGCACACACAATAGTTGCACCGGTATTACGAAAACCGGAACGGCACAGGGGCCGTTCCCTACACTTCCCACTGGAGGCTGCCGTGTACCCGTCTAGGGTGAAGCTTATGCTACCAGCACGCTATTTTTTAACTAATCAAAGTATATATTTTATTTTGCTGGGCAGAATATATTTTGGAAGATGGAGCAAAGTTAACTACGGAAACTACCTTTTCGGAGATTCTTTATCTAACTCATCCATCTTCATGTAAAATCCGCTGGTTAGTATTTCTCACATGGTTGTCGGGTGATCCGATTTTCGATGCTTTGAGAAAGAACCAGCGGATTATTTATTTGTTAGCCGAATATTGCAGCTTAAAATAAAATGGTAGGTAATCATAATAAAGGGCAAAGCAAGAAGAAAATAGTAGTACAGGGGCCATCCACGCCAAAATACGCCTGGCAGTAAAGAGAGTATAGGAACTAAAGCAGTATACCAGAAGAGCATAATAAAGTAGGCATAATTACTCAGGTCCCAGATGGTAGTATGGCTGATAACCAGTAGAAAAAGCACTATCCCCGGAGCTTGCCAGGCAAAAGTTACCATCCATTTGGAATGGGGAGGAAAATCTCGTAATGAACGGGCTTCGCTCCCGATAACCAACAAGTATAATAGAGAGAGTATAATATCCCAGGGCGGGTAGTAAGTGCTAATTCCTACAGCTAAAAAAGCAAAAATATGAATAGAGTATAAACGAGTAATAGCTTTGAGGCTTCGCATTATACATTCCTCTCCCTTATTATTTCAACCAGGTCGCTTTGGTAAAAAAGGTCGGGAGCAACCCAGAAATCATTCCCCGGGTCAAAATCAAGTCCCTGTCCCCGGTAAGCTTTCCACATTATCTTGGTACAATTCCAATATCTTTCACCATTTTTAAAGGCCAGAGGATAAAACATGGCGCCCTGGTGTCTAAGTACATAATCAACTGCCTTTTTTTTCACCACCGGGTCAGCTTTAACCCTTAATAAACAAACATCACTATATTCCCAGTAATGGTAAATAGGTTGTATATTAACCCCGAGATCGCCGAAACTTTCCATAACCTGTCCATTACCTATATAAATTCCGGCATGAGAAAAACGCCCGTAAGAACAACCTGGATATCCCCCTAGAATTAAGTCTCCTGGTTCCAACCCGGCAAATGAAATATTATTAGCGTAATAACTATTGAAACCATAACCTATATGGCCCTGGCGGGCATTTTGCACGTAGGTATACATAACCGCATTTTCATTGCTAAAAACATGGCGGTTAGCAGACGCAACCAGCAGGAAAAAAATTAAGGCCAGCAGCGGGAATATTATCAAATTAAATTGTTTCCATTTCATACTCCTCACTCCTGATTCCTCACTCCTCACGCCTCATTATATTTTAACCTTAATTACATCATAAACCCATTTTTCCCTAAAGTTTATTGCATTTCAGGTGTAACTATCGGGGTTTAAATCTATATACTTAATAATAAGAGGTGAATTTTATAATGGGTCATGGTCAGATTTCAAAGTTTTTAGTTGAAGATTATCAAATGCTTACCCGCTATATGGAAGGCAAAGCCATTAAGAAGATTTTAAACTGTACTGAGACCAATATTACCATGCTAATGGAAGATGGCATTATTATTGATTTCTCTAATTTGGAAGATGAAATACTTTTTGATATCCGCTTACCCGTAAATTCTAGCAGCAATTAACATACTCTACATAAGTCCGGACTGTTTCCGGACTTCTTTCTGGGTTAAAATAGTATAAAACCCGGAGTGGTATAAGTTAATGCGAAGTATTTTAAGAAAACTTAATCAAGGGGTAGAACTGGGTGCTGATGAATACCAGCAGCTTATGGATTATGCCAACCATCTTATGCATAATTCCCCGGAATCCTATGCTGTTTTTTATGAGCAGTATGCTTTTCGGCTATACCAAGATTATTATACGTTTATCCCCCGTTTTCAACACGGTTGGGATGACCTTATAAATTATTTGCTGGAGCACCCCCAGGCCTTGCATTTATTTGCAATAGATCCGCTGCCCCTGGAGGAATTTCCCCAAACCCTGCATCCTTACCTGCAATATACCTTTAAGCAGCAGGTTGATAGCCAGGTTTTACGAAAGTTATTACGGTCCTTAAACCAGGCCGTTGCTAATATGAATGTTTTACCCCAACCCCGCCAGGGTGAAATAGTATATAAATATGAAGACGATAATAGTGGTAAAGAGATTGGCTTAAAATCTCACTTTGAAAGGCTGGCACGTTATTCCTTTGTTACCCGGCTGCAAACTTATCGCTATCTGAACCGTAATAAGGCTGCTATGGACAAGTTTGAATGTATAGATGATGACCGTTTGGGAGGTATTTTTACCAATAAGGATAAATCCATTTATTATTTTGTTTATCTAAGCGAAAATGACCCGATGAAAGCCCAAAACGCCTGCCGGGTTTTGAATATTGCTTTTTATAGTTAGGAGTGGGGGGCTAGCCGGGCGGACACATGGGTCCGCCCCCACACCTTTGTGCCTCACGCCTCACTCCTTACAAATAAATAAACCAATGAAAGGAAGAGAAGAGGAAGAGACGCTTGAAAAATGAGGAGTTCTTACTTAACTGTCCCCTCACTCCTGACGCCTCACTCCTCACCATAATATGCAGGACATTCTGGAACAGTATAGGAATATAACAGATGATGAAGATCTCTTTAGTTTCTGGGAACAGGAATTATTGCTGCGCAGTGTTCTGCGCCAGACTCCTTTAACTGTCCCGGTAATGGTGGACAGTAAAGAAGGGGTAAATCTGCTTTACCGCTCCCTCTATTTCGCGGAACGCAAATTTGATTTCTTCAAAATTCTGTTTGCTAACCTGCGTTTTTTACCGGTGATGGAATGGTTAGTTAGTGCCCCTACCCGTGTAATAGATGATTTTTGGCAATTCCTACCCTGGTATATCCTTAATCATCAGGTAAGACCAGCGGAACTGGAATTTATCGCCCGTATATATAAGGAAGAATATGCGCCTGCTATTATGACCGTAATCAATATCCTGGATGAGGACAGCTGTGTTCATCTCCTCTCTAAAACGGCTAGTCCGGGATTACGGCAACTGCTAAAAGACCGGCAGGCCAAGCTTAGAGAGCTTCGTCTGGACTCCTATTATGGTCTGACGGAGTTTGGTAAAAAGAGCGATTACCCCACTCCGTATGGAGATAAGGTAGAACTTATCCGGGAAGCCATAGCCATCTTACAGGATAGCAGTGCCGACCGTTTCCAGGATCCGTACACAACAGAACGTTTTATCCTACAAATAGAGGCTGCTAAACTAGTCTTTAAGTGTGGTTTACTTGAGGATAGCCTGGCATTTCTACTGGAGATTTATTGTGATTACCAGCAAAAAAATCGCCTGGTAAATATAATCAACGACCAGAAGATTTACAAAGAGCTGCAACAGTTACTTCGTGCCGTTATACCAATTTACACCCTGATCTATGAACCACTGCAGGCTTATAATTATGCTAATAATCTGTATATGAACTATTTCCCTTTAATTAGCCCCGAAGCTGCCCCCCTTGAGTACCTCAAGTTATGGGAAACGCTTCCTGGAAGCTTTAAAAAAGATAGCTTGCTGGAAGTATTATATATAAGCAAAAAAATTGAACAATTGCGACCAGCAGAGTTTCCTCTGTTAATGGATGAGGAAATTGAAATTGGCGTAAGCCAGGAACACCTGCAACAACTATTTAAAGTCCTGGAAGAAAAGCTATCTACTCTTCCCCATGAATCGTTTATCACTATGGAATTAATCCGGTTGCTGGAGTTTAAGGGTCGCTTGAAACTGGAGGGAAAAATGGCCTCACAGTTGCTGGGTAATTATATATCACTGTGGAAATGGCTTCCCAGTAGTATATTTATGCATGATGAGCTGCTAAACCAAATAGCACCGTTGGTAGATGATAATAGTCGTTATCAAGCCCAACGGATAATAGAGCTTAGATACAATATGAACAGCGCTGAGCTTAGAAGCGAACTATCATCGCGCCCGCACCTGTTTAGAAAGAAGGGCGAGAATATCCGTCGCGATCTTTTAGCCGGTCAATTTATGGGGGTATTATGATGGATTGCAATGAAAAATTTAACCCGGATTTTTTTGCCGCCAAACTGGAGCAAGTTTTATCCTCGCTGCGACAGGAAATAGAACAGTCCCTTCCCTCTCCCTCTTTTGCAGAAATGGGTGAAGAGCTGGATAATTATATTTTTGAGCTTAACTCTTTTTATTATCGCAGCTTTACCGAACGGCTTTTTCCTCGTTACCGTAGCTCAGTTCAGGAAGAGGTTTCCCAGTTGCTGAAATTAAGCAGACAGGAAACCATGGTTAAAATGGATATCATGGCTAATATTAAACGTTATGCTAAACTGTATAATCAGGTTAAAAGTATTTTATCCATATGTAACAAGTCCAGGGAAAATGCAGGCCAGAGTCTATTGTCTCTTAGCCGGGAGCAAGACCACCGTGCAGTGGAGTTATTATATACCTTAAAGCAGTTGGAAAATGAATTTGTTAATCTTAATGCCTTAATCTCCAGGATTAATACTTGGTTAAAAGACGGGGAATTAATGTTTTTAGTTCAAACCCACCCGGCAGCTATTCCCGCACTGCAGATGATTTCTTCACTGGATCGCAACAACCACCTTCAGGCTGATGCCATTAACCGCTTGCTGGTTTATCTAACCTACCCGGTAAAGGCCTTATCCCGGGTTCAACCTCGGCAGGATAGTAAGCAAATTAGCGGGATAATTGAGGAAATAAAAAAGAGAACACCGGTATTTTCACGGACGGCTGATACTGAGACCTTAATAAACTTTTATGAGGTTCACGTTAAATCTACAATTAGCCTCTATCTTGATGCCATTCAACTTGGTCTGGTCAGTGAACAGTCCGAAGTTCTTAATCGTAGTGTAACAAATTTAGAAAACTTTTTAGCTGGTTTAACTATGCTTTTAGAAAAGGCCTCCCCGTATACCCCGATTTTATCCACAGCTATCAGTCCGAATAAAATGCTTATCGACACTGTAAATAAATTAAATGATGACAGTCTTAATATAGTGAAAACAATTACCGGCATAACCAGTGAATTATCCGGCTCCGGAGAGCCTGATTTCACCTATTTCAGTACTAAAATTCAAGAGATTTTAGAGCCGGCGTCATTCCTGCTTAGAGGTTCGTTAGCTACCAAAGAGTTAATTTGTTTCCCCGAGCTGCTTAACGGGCTAAACCGGGTAGAACTACAACTTTCTTTACTTACAACCAGGATAGATTTACTAAACCAGAAGCAGGAACATCATAATGAAGTTCTCAAACACTTATTAACTATTGTTAATATGTTGGATAACTACCTGAATATACTGGCCAATATCCGGGGTGACCTGGAGAGAATACTGGCTCCCCGTAATATATCGCGAGCTTGGAAAGAAGTAAACATCAAAGTTGACCGGATTCCCCTGCAGAAGGGACAAGTATTGCCCTCGGAATATATTTATCTCTTAGACAAGCATCTGGTTGAAACCCACCTCTGCCAGGATGACCAGGAAGATAACCTGATATTGCACGAAGAAGGGGATCTTTTTATTATTCGGGTTGATGAACTGCTGGAGGAGGAAATTCCTTACCTGGTCATCGCCCAGAAGGGTTAAGGCTATGCACCTGGGAATAGACTTTGGAACTTCATATACTAAATTGGGGTATATGGACCAGGGCAATTTTATTAATCTGGTTGGTGAGGAAAACCAGATACCTACCCTGGTAGTTTACCTACCCTCACGCGAAAAGCTATTTTTCGGCAAAATGGCGATGCGGCTTAACCAGCCGGGAGCTGAGGAAGTCCGTTTTTTTAAGCTGGAAATGAAGCGCAACCCGGACTTTAGGCTAGGACCATTTACCCTGAATGATATACTCAGGGAATATTTTAATTATCTGCGGGATGAATATGTAGAGGTGTGGCGAGGGGAGCTGGAATCCATTACGGTTTCAGTCCCTAATTATTTTGGGCTTAAACCTAGAAAAATGTTACTGGAAGCGGTTCGTCAAAGTTTCGGCCTTAGCGAAGTCTACCTTCTGCCAGAGCCAGTTGCTGCTTTACTGGGCTATAATGCTATTCATGCTCAGGAGCAATTAGAAGGAGACATACTCTGTGTGGATATAGGTGGCGGGACTACTGACTTCAGTTTTCTTAGTATGACTCATAAACACAATGAAATTGTCATGGAGAGTCAGTTTCAGATTGGGCATGATGCCTTTTCTGGCAGCGAGCTGGATCGGGGAGTTTTACGTTTTATCTTAAACCCTCTATTTAAGATGCAACACGGTTATGATATACCTGCCCCTATCACCAGCGAAAAGAATTTACAGGGAGAAGAAAGATACTGGTTCAACCGCCTTATGGTAACAGCGGAACAGGTCAAGGTAGCAATTGGCAGGCAAAGTAGTGCATATTTTAACATACCAGGATTCTACCAGCAGGATTCTTTAGTTTTTGATTTGCCGGCAGAACTGTTCATGGCACAGCTGGAGCCTGTTTTTACCCGTTTAAAAAAATATATTAATGAACGCGTCCGGGAAAAAGGGGAATTACTTGGTTTTTCCCGGGAAGGTCGTTTCATTCTGGATTATCTCTTGCTGCTAGGGGGAGCTTCGCAAACCCGGGGAGTAAACCAGTTGATAGCTGATATATGTCCTGGACCTGAAATTATTCATCCCCAGGATCTTAGTTTTAACGTAGTCAGAGGGTTATCCCAGTGGAAGCAAGCAGGATCATCCTCTTTTTTAAGGGTAAAAACCATTTATCCCTTTAATTTTTTTATTGAGAAATGGAATCCGGTTGGAACCGGAACTATTCTGGAAAAGCTACCCTTTGATACTGAGAATCTGGAGCTTGATATTAACGGCAGGCACAAAATTTTTACGGTTCCAGTCGCTTCGCCTTATAACCTGGCAACTAATACTAATAGCCTTAAATTAAGGGTTCATGAGCTGGATTCGGCTGACCTGCAAGCTCAAGTGGAACAATTCATGGGACAGGACTTGGTTTTACAAGTTGATGATGAGGAAATAGAGCAGGATTTGGTAGACCTCTACCTGAATCTGGGCGCCTCTACTATGGAAGTGGGCAAAGATAATAACAAACTTAACAGCGCAGTGAATGAGAAGCAGCTTTTTCCCAATCTACTCTCTCATCAGGAAACCGCCCTGGATTTAATCCGGCTCTACCCGGACACTAATCCCCGCCTGCTACAGGACTTTGAGGAATACCTGGACCAATTCTCCAGCCAGCCTTCCTCTGATTATTCCGTTCTATTAATGTATAAACTACTGGCCTTTCTGCAATTAATGGGATAGAAAATAGACTTTATTAGACACTGAATAACACTGATTTTTTATGATTAACACTGAATATTAATAAGGAACTAGTCGTTAACCTCCATGTTTGCTAGGCACATGTAACCACCTATGAAAACAGATTACGACACGGATGTACCTATCGGTACTATTTAGGTAGCACTGTATTCAGTGTCAAAAAAATCAGCGTAAATCCGGCCTCATCCGCGTGATCCGCGTGCATTAAACTTACTTACCCCTTAGGCGCGAGAGCCAGGATTTTTTTGCTTCCTGGTCGGCTTTCCAGAGAGTTAAAAACTCATCTATCTTTTTTTCCTTATCCAGATTTCTCTGCTCAATTTTCTGTTCTAACTTCTCCATCCTTTGTTCTAAACGCCGGTTTTGTTGCATTAATTCCGTATTTTGCTCTACAATCTGCCGGGTCAGGGATACCATTTCCACCAGGTCTTGAGTAGCTGCCCCGCTTTTGGGAGCCAGACTAGTTTCTTCACTTTCCTCGGTATTTTCCAGAGCCAGTTTTATAGCTGTGGTATTAAGCCCCTTGTCTTTTAATTGCAGAACCAGTCTCAGGGTGTCAAGGTCAGAATCAGTATAGAGGCGATCACCCCGCTCATTCCTTTTAATTTTTAACTTGAGGGAGTTTTCCAAATAGCGCAGGGTATGCTGTTCTATTTCTAATATTTCTGCCACTTCACCAATTTTAAAAAATCTTTCTTCCAAAGTAGCACCTTTCCTCCCTTCTCTTCATAAATTGTTATCAGGTGGAGCAATAAAGTGTAAACCCTGCAAAATCGCTAATCTTAAGCTGATAACAAATTATGAAGTACCCCTCATAGCAGCTCAAACTCTCAGCTTGACTATCAAGTTAACAATTAACTTTATTGTAAGCCTTACTTTCCCTTCCCTCTTTTTAAAATGCTCATATAACAATTACTTGTTAATATATATGAGCATAACCGTCCTTATTAGGACGGTTTTTTTTTGCCAATAAAAAAAGCCCCCGCTAAGCGGGGGCCTGGTAGTATATTTTTAGTATTCAAATGCTCCAATGGGAATATCGAGAACCGAGGTGTCTCCGTCTTTAACGATTTCAGCTACTGCCCATACATTGGGAACTACATTCCTGAGATAGTAACGGGCAGCAAGTACCTTACCGGTATAGAATTCATAGTCGAAGTGGTCAGGACCAACTTCTTGAGCCTTCTTGGCTGCCAGCAAGGCCTGGTCAAGGATTAGACGGCCACAGTAGAGCTGAGAGGTAGCAGTCAGGATGCGGCGGGCAAAGGTCGGCATCATGCCATATTGCTTATTGCCAAAATAGCCGCCGATAGCCATCTGAATCTGGGTGTAGGCATCCAGTGCCCGACCCAGGTTTTCAAATTCTTTTTCGAAGCCTTCGGCACCCTTGTTAGCTTCGAAGAAATCTCTCATTTCCTGGACAAATCCTCCAAAAGCTGCACCCTTCTTCATCAGCCATTTGCGTCCAATCAGGTCCATGGACTGGATATAGTTGGTTCCTTCCCAGATGGAGTAGATTTTTACATCACGGGCAATCTGGGCTACCGGATATTCTTCACAGTATCCATAGCCACCATAACACTGAATGGCTTCACCGATCAGCCACCAGGCTTCATCGGAAGGATAAGCTTTACAAAGCGGAGTACTTACTTCTATCAGTTCATTGGCTTTGGCTCTTTCTTCCTCATTCGGATCATGGGCACGTACGTCAAAAGCGAAGTAGGTCTTGTACATCATGGCTCTCATGGCTTCAACATGAGCTTTGCCGCAGAGCAGAGCCCGTTTGATGTCTTCATGGTTTATAATAGTAACCCGGTCGCCCTTGGGATTGGTCAGCGGGCGTCCCTGAATTCTCTCTTTAGCGTAGTCACGAGCGTTATAGTAAGCGTTGGCAATGCAGGACAGAGCAGCATGTCCGGTCTCCATACGAGCACCGTTCATCATCTGGAACATCTGAGCCATACCTTCGCCTTTGCCATCGTTTTCCCGTGGGTCTACACCCAAAAGCCAGCCGCGGCAGGTGTTGTTTTCGCCAAAGGACAGAGCCGCAGTGCAGGATCCATGCTGTCCCAGCTTATGCTCGGCAGCAGTAGTTTCGACATCGTTTAGTTCACCCAGGCTGCCATCTTCGTTAACCCAGTATTTCGGTACTACGAAAAGGGAAATGCCCTTGGTACCCGGCTTGGAACCCTCAATACGGGCCAGGTAGAGGTGAATAATATTTTCGGTGAAGTCATTGTCTCCACCGGTTATAAATATTTTGCTTCCCTTAATTTTGAAAAGACGAGGATCATCGGTAGGATAAGCCCGGGATAAAATGTCGCCTACGTCGGAACCGGCAGTAGGTTCAGTCAAGCACATGGTTCCGGACCAGGTTCCGTCCATCATCTTGGGTAAGAACATTTCTTTCAGGTGGTCGTCACCGAAACTCTGAATCAGTCCGGCAGCACCACTGGTTAATATAATATAAGGGCCAAAAGTGGGATTGGCCGCAGCCAGCATTTCCCATACCATTGAATGCAGGATATGCGGTAATACCATGGCGTCTTCGGATTCATCAATATTACTGGTTCCCCAGCCTTCCTCTTGCAACTGTTTGAAAAGCGGTCCAAAGGTTGGTGGCAGGGTAACTTTACCGTTCTCTAATTTAACCGGATTTAGGTCGCCATCCTCATTAGTGGGTTCTACGACCTCTTTGGCCATTTTAAGAATTGGTCCCAGAACTGATTTGATATCGTCTTTGGAATAATAGTCGGCAAATTGCGGATAATTAAAAATCTTCTCCGTGGGTAGCCATTCTTGAATAATAAACTCAAAATCTCTTATATTTTGATATGCAAAATTAGCAGCCATATTTCTATACTCCCTCCATTTTTAAGGAGGCCCCCCCCAATATGCAATCCAATGTTATATATAGGCTGTATCACTTGTTAAGGAAGCTCCCCCTTTTTCTAAATATACTTAAACTTCCCCCAGGTATGCCTGCAGTGCAGGAAACTAGTAAATCCCCCTTTGATCACCTCCCTTTTAATCCAGGAATAATCCCTACAGGAGAATATCATTGTGGTCTTTGCTACCCTACAATGGCTCTGACCACTTCCACCCTAATGGTATTCCGCTGTAGAGTTTCCTTTACAAACATAAATATAACCAACTGCCTGAACTTAATTAGAATGGCACAAAGAATCCTTAAAATGTCTTTATTACCATACCATTCACATAATACCATTTTATCTTTATATATATTTATTATAGCCTTAGCCCATGCATGAGTAAAGAGAAAAGGAATTTCCGAACCCGTAAAATCTAAAATGTTAATTAGCCTTAAATCGGGATAATATCTGCGATTTGGACAGGTTGGGCAGTAATGAAGGTTAAAAAATGAAAAAAGTCACAAAGTCAACAGGATTTTGGGAAATGATGTTGAATATACAAGGGGGAATAATAAATATTTATTTCTATCCTGGAGAAAGGGGGGTAAGGGGGAGTTCTTTTTTGATATAAAAAATATTTTTAGCATATTAGGGAGGGAATTATGGCAAAGGTAAATGCAAATGGAAATGAAACTCTGGTTACTGGTCATATTCAAACGGTGGTTGCCAATCCATCACCACTCGGATTATTAGGATTAGCTATGGTAACCCTGGTGGCCTGTACACAAAAACTGGGGATTACTGAGGGAACCGCTTACATTATTCCCTGGGCAATATTTCTAGGAGCTACAGCCCAGTTTGTAGCCGGTATATTTGATTTTAAGCATAACAATACTTTCGGTGCCACCGCGTTTTGCGGATATGGTTTCTTCTGGTTTGGCGTAGGCATGACCTGGATGATAGGCAATGGTATGTTTGGTATGCGCCCGGATGCGGTAATTGATATTCACCAGCTGGGTTTTGCCTTCCTGGGTTATTTTATTTTTACTATGTACATGACCATTGGAGCCATGGGGGCTAATAAGGTACTATTTATTATTTTCTTCTTGATTGACCTGCTCTTCCTGGGTTTATTCATGAGCACCCTGGGCTGGGGTGGAGAAGCCTGGCATGTGCTGGCTGCTTATGCTGAACTGGGTATCGCGATCTTCTCTTTCTATGGATCAGCTGCCACCGTACTTAATACTCACTACGGATATACCGTACTTCCTATCGGTGCACCCTTCGGTCCCTGGACTAAGGCGGCACAGTCTAAATAGTTCAAAATAGATTCTTTTAAATAAAAAAAGGCAGGTGTAATACCTGCTTTTTTTATAACTGTCTGGAAAGGATTTAAACCCTCTCCAGACTAATTTGTTCACCTATCCCCCTATACCAGGAATGCCTCTTCCACAATCTCGAGTACCGAGGTGTCACCTTCTTTTACCACTTCCAGGGTTCTGAAGATATTGGGTACTATATTTCTTACAAAATATTTAGCTGCATTTACCTTGCCATTATAGAAGGGATAGTCATAATGGTCACTACCCAGTTCATCAATCTTTTTCTGAGCTACCAATGCCTGTTCTAGTATAAGCTGCCCGCAAATTAGTTCGCCGGTGGCCTGCAGTATCCTGGTGGCATAAAGCGGCATCATGGAAATCTTTTGATTCATAAAATACGAAGCTATAGTGCTCTGAATCTCTTTATAGGCATTAACTGCCCGCAGGAGTATTTCCATTTCTTTTTCAAAACCAGCTACACTGGCATTAGCCGTAGCAAATTCTTCTATGTCCGCCAGCCAGTCAGCAAAAACTTTCCCCTTACCCATCATCCATTTACGACCTATCAGGTCCATTGATTGTATATAGTTAGTACCTTCCCATATCGAGTATATCTTTACATCTCTGCAGAGCTCGGCGATAGGATATTCTTCCGAATAGCCGTTGCCGCCAAACACTTGCATGGCTTCAGCCGTCAGTTCCCAGGCCCGGTCGGAGCAATAGGCCTTTACTATGGGAGTATTTACTTCCAGCCGGGCCTTCACCCTTCTTACTTCCTCCGGATCCGTGGAATACTGGACAATGTCAAAATAGTAATAAGTTTTAAATATCAATGCCCGCATAGCTTCGGTATACGCTTTCAGGTCCAAGAGCATTCTGCGTACATCTTCATGCTTGATAATGGGAATCCTTTCGGATTTGGGATTAGTCATGGGACGACCCTGAATGCGCTCAGTGGCATAGGCAACTGCGTTATTATAGGCCAGAGCAGTCTCAGCCAGGGCGGCATGGCCAGTTTCCATACGGGCCCCATTCATCATCTGGAACATCTGGGCCATACCCTCACCTCTACCCTCAGCGTCAGGAGGATTACCCAGTATATAACCGCGACACTGGTTTTCCTCACCAAATGCTAAAACACAGGTGGCTGAGCCCTTGATACCCATCTTATGCTCTATGCCCACACAATTTACATCATTACTTCCCACGATATTGCTATCATCATCTACCCACATTTTAGGTACCGCAAATAGAGATATACCTTTGGTACCTGGTTTGGCACCTTCTACCCGGGCCAGTACCAGATGAACAATATTTTCGGTAATATCCTGTTCCCCACCGGTAATAAAGCATTTAGTACCCTTAATGCGATAAACGCCATCTACGTCAGTAGGATAAGCCCTGGTTAACAGGTCACCTACATCGCTGCCGGCGTTGGGCTCGGTCAGGCACATGGTGCCGCCCCACTCACCACTATACATCTTTTCTTTGAACAGTTTTTTAACGTAGTCATTACCAAAGCTGGAAACAAGGCTGGCAGCCCCGGCAGTAGCCAGTATATATGGCATAAAACCGGCATTGGCTGCTATTTGATACTCGGTACAAGCCCTAAAAAGAGTCTGCGGCAGATGACCTTCGGCTTCCTCATCTTCATTGCTTCCTCCCCACCCATTCTGATTTAAGAACCAGTAAACTTCTTTAAAGGAAGGAGGAACAATTACTTTTCCTTCATTAAATTGCGCCTGAATACCTTCGTTATCATCCCTGGTGGGAGCAGTAACTTCCCGGGCTACTTTTAATGCCTGATCCAGGATATTGTCTATGTCATCTACACTATAATAATCCTTAAAAGCATCGAAACTAAAAACTTTCCCCATATCCAGCCATTCTTTTAATATAAATTTATGATCTCGTGATGAATAAATATAATTTGATGCCAATTATAATACCCCCCCTGTGTGTCATCCAATTACAGTTAATCTCCATGTCTACATAGCATATGCAACTACAAAGGTGACAGGGGACAGGTGACAGGGGACGGTTCCTGTGTCACCTTTGTAAGCAAAGAGAACTTACAGTAATTGTAATGGAAGGAAATGCGCAAGCATTTCTACGCTAATTTAAAATTCATAATTCTTAATTCATAATTAACCTCGTACTTGGGGTTACCACTACTTTTAACAATACCTTTCCCTATTGCTACTAGCTCTTTGTTTTCTCATTAGCTCCCCGGCATTTTGGTAAAGACCCTGCGGGGGTCAACAACATTGCGCAAGGTTTCCAAAACTTCGTCACTGGGAGCAGCAATGACTGGTACTTCGCCATCAGGAACCAGTAATTCAAAACCGGTGCAGGCCTGGGCTATTTCTACGGTCATGCCTGGATTCAGGCCCTTTATCCGCATCCTTTTACTTACCGGTTCAAAATCGAAAACACCACACTGGGTTACTACCGCTACCGGACCTCCAATGAGTCCAGCTTTTTCCCGAGAATCTCCACCATCCAGATAACCAGGAGTGGTGATAAAATCCACCTTTTCAGGGAAACGATCGGGAGTTTGTAAGCCAACCAGTACTGATTTCTCAGTTAGCGAGCCGATATCATTACCGCCACCACTACCTGGCAGTATAGCTTTTAGATTGCCATAGGAACCAATAACAGAAGTATTAACATTACCATACATGTCTATTTGAGCCCCACCCTGGAAGGCTATGTCAACATAGCCCAGGGCACACTGGCCAAAGGAAGAAGCCATTTCCTGAACCATAGGAGATTTGCGGAAAGTGAAGGGACAACCTACTGACCAGGGCATATCTCCTTCTAGAGGATCCTGCCCGCCACTTTCAAAAACCATGGTTATGTTGGGGGCATGGGTC
>JAAYCQ010000019.1 GCA_012729715.1 Syntrophomonadaceae bacterium | reverse complement strand
TTTCTTTTAACCAGGGCATCATGGCACGGAGTTCGGCTCCCACTTCTTCAATCAAATGTTCTTTGTTTTGTCTCTTCAAGGCATTAAACTGCGGCCGCCCCACCTGGTTTTCCAGCAGCCAGTTCTTGGCAAAAACGCCATCCTGAATATCCTTTAAAGCCTCTTCCATGGCCCAGCGAGCTTCGTCACCAATAATATCCGGTCCCTTGGTATAGTCGCCCCATTCCGCAGTATCACTGATGGAATAGCGCATATAACTCATACCGCCCTCATATATCAGATCAACAATCAATTTCAGCTCATGCAGACATTCAAAATAGGCAATTTCCGGCTGGTAGCCTGCCATCACCAGGGTTTCAAAGCCGGTTTTAACCAGCTGGGTTACCCCGCCACATAGTACACACTGTTCACCGAACAAATCGGTTTCGGTTTCTTCCTGGAAACTGGTTTCAATTACTCCTGCCCGGGTACAGCCTATTCCACAGGCATAAGCTAAACCTATTTCCTTGGCCTGTCCGCTGAAATCCTGCTGCACGGCAACTAATCCGGGTACCCCGGCACCCTTTACATACATCCTTCTTACTAAATGGCCAGGGCTTTTGGGAGCTACCATAAATACATCAACAAATGCCGGAGGTACTATCTGTCCGTAATGAATGTTAAAACCATGAGAAAATCCCAGGGCATCCCCTTCTTTAAGATAAGGCTTAATTTCTTCATTATAGACCCGGGCCTGAACTTCATCAGGTAAAAGAATTTGGATAATATCTGCAGCCTGGGCGGCTTCGACAACGGTCATAGGCTGTATACCTGCTTCAATTACTGCATTCCATTCCTTTTCACTGGCTTCATCAAAAGGTTTCCTTAAACCTACAACTACATTTAGTCCGCTTTCCTTAAGATTCTGAGCCTGAGCATGACCCTGGGAACCGAAACCCATAACCCCTATGGTCTTTCCCTTCAAAAGATCTAGATTTGCATCTGCATCATAATACATTTTTGCCATTATAATTAACCTCCTTAAATCTATCAGCTTACCAGGCTTTTACCTGGCTGCATCACTATTTAATCTCCCCCCGCACCATAGCTACTATCCCGGTACGTACCAGCTCAATGATACCAAAGGGCTTTAATGATTCTACTATAGCGTCAATCTTGCCGCTATCTCCGGTGACCTCAATAATCAGTGAGGTCTTGCCTATATCTACAATGCGGGCCCGGAAAATATCTACAATCTGTACTATTTCAGCCCGGACATTAACATCGGCTTTAACCTTTATCATTACCAGTTCTCTTTCTACGGAGCGCTTGTCGGTAATGTCCACTATTTTTATAACATCAACCAGCTTATAGAGCTGTTTGGTTACCTGTTCCATGATTTTTTCATCACCCATTACCACAATGGTTATACGAGATATACTGGGGTTTTCGGTTTCCCCAACGGCCAGGCTTTCAATATTATAACCGCGCCGGCGAAATAGAGTAGTTACCCGGGTAAGTACACCGGGGCGATTCTCAACAATAACTGCCAATGTATGTCTTCTCATATTTCTACACCCCCCAGCATTTGCGAGAGAGAGCCTCCTGGCGGTACCATAGGATAGACATCAGCTTCCCTTTCCACCAAAATATCCAATACCACTGGCCGGTCAGTAACCTGCAAGGCTTGCTTTAGAGCATGATCAAGCTCCTCTTCCCGGCTTACCCTGATACCAATGGCACCATAGGCTTCAGCCAGTTTCACAAAATCGGGTTGATGGCTCATATCAGTAGATGAATAGCGCCCTCCGTAGAAAAGACCCTGCCACTGCCTGACCATCCCGAGAAACTGATTGTTAAGTATGCAAACTATGACTGGTAATTGGTATTGCACCGCAGTTGCTAATTCCTGTATGTTCATCTGAATACTGCCATCTCCGGCTATATCTATAACCGGAAGGTCAGGCCGGCCAATCTTGGCCCCGATGGCTGCAGGAAGACCATAACCCATGGTTCCCAATCCCCCGGAAGTCAGGAAAGTGCGGGGATGTTCAAATTTGTAATACTGGGCTGCCCACATCTGGTTTTGCCCTACCTCGGTGGTAATAATAGCATTACCCCGGGTCAGGTCATATATTTTCTCGATAACGTTCTGGGGCATTATGCGACCCTCACAAGAGTTACCATAACGTAAAGGGAATTCTTCTTTCCAGCGGTCAATAGTCTGGTGCCATTCCCAATACTCTGTAACTTCATCCAGGCGCTGGTTAATGCCCTGCAATACTTCCTTTACCTGGCCGACAATAGGAACATCTACATCTACATTTTTGCCGATTTCAGCAGCATCTATGTCAATATGAATTACCCGGGCATGGGGAGCAAAGGTAGCAATATTACCCGTTACCCGGTCATCGAAACGTACCCCTATGGCAATCAGCAGGTCGGACTCGCCGATAGCATAATTGGCATAACGGGTGCCATGCATACCTAACATGCCCAAATTAAGATAGTTGTTGCCAGGGAAAGCGCCCATTCCCATCAGAGTGGTAGTAACCGGAATTTTACGTTTCAGGGCTAATTCCCTTAACTCCTCTGCAGCATTGGAAGAAATAACTCCCCCACCCGCATAAATAACCGGACGTTTAGCAGTTTTAATCAACTCCACCGCGGAAATAACCTGCCCCGAATTATACCCCTTCATAACCCGGTAACCGCGCAAATTAACTTCCACTTCTTCCGGTTTATAGTCTATACTTCTTTCCATTACATCTTTGGGCAGGTCAACTACTACCGGGCCAGGCCGGTTGGTACTGGCAATATAAAAGGCCTCTTTTACGGTGTGCGCTACATCTTCAGTTCTTTCCACCACGTAATTATGTTTGGTTATAGGCATGGTAATACCGGTTATGTCAGCTTCTTGAAAGGCATCCCGGCCTATTACAGGGGTTCCCACCTGTCCGGTAAAACAGACCAGGGGAATGGAATCCATATTGGCAGTAGCAATACCAGTAACCAGGTTGGTTGCACCTGGACCTGAGGTTGCTATACAAACCCCTACCTTCCCAGTTGCTCGTGCATAGCCGTCAGCAGCATGGGCCACCCCCTGTTCATGTCGGCCCAGGATATGACGGATGCTGGACTCAAACAGCGCATCATAGATAGGAAGAACTGCGCCCCCGGGGTAGCCGAATACAGTGTCAACACCTTCGTCCTGCAAACAACGTAATAAAATCTCTGCTCCCTTTAACTGCACCTGAACTCACCTCGATTTATAATTTTAAATTTTGAATTTTAAATTTTGAATTAATGTAGGAAATGCTATAACATTTCCTTTTATTTAACTAAAAGAATAAATGCATTAGACTAAATAATTAGAGCTAATTTGGTAATAAAAAGAAATACATAGTATTTCTACCGCAATTAAAAATTAAGAATTAAAAATTCTTAATTAATCCCACTACTTTGGGTCACCCCTAAACTTTGCCGTACTATACTTTCTGCTACCAGCACCCAATTTTCTTACTAAAAAAGCGGGCTTTTGATGGCCCGCTTAACTTTAATCTCTCCGGTTATTTTTTGAAAATAGCTCCGGAACTGGCTGATTGTACCATCTTAGCATATCGTTGCATATATCCGCTTTTAATTTTTGGCTCTGGTACTTTCCAGCGGGCTTGCCTCTTTTCTAGTATTTCTGTGTCTACCATAAGGTCCAGCCGGCAGGCCGGAATATTTATTCGTATAAGGTCCCCTTCCTCTACCAGAGCAATTAGGCCTCCTGCTACTGCTTCCGGAGATACATGTCCTATGGAGGCTCCCCGGGTAGCACCAGAAAAACGCCCGTCGGTTATAAGGGCTACTTCTTTATCCAATCCGATACCTGCTATAGCCGAGGTGGGAGTAAGCATCTCCCGCATGCCCGGTCCCCCTGCAGGTCCTTCATAACGTATAACAATAACATCCCCAGCTACAATCTTACCTGCCAGGATAGCTTCTACTGATTCTTCTTCCGAGTCAAAAACCCGGGCCGGGCCTTCATGATACATCATTTCTTCAGCAACTGCACTTTTCTTAACTACTGCCCCTTCAGGAGCCAGGTTACCAAATAGAATAGCCAACCCACCAGTTTGGCTATAAGGGTTATCCAGCGGCCTGATAACATCATGGTCCAGAACCGGGGTAGAAGCAATATTCTCACCCACAGTTCTAGCGCTAACAGTCATACAGCCGGTATTAATCAAACCCTTACGGTTTAGTTCATTAAACATGGCCTGAATACCACCTGCCCGGTACAGGTCTTCCATATGGTGTTCCCCGGCCGGACTTAATTTACACAAGTGGGGAGTAGTAGCGCTTATTTCGTTAAATAAATTAAGGTTAATATTTACACCCGCCTCAGCAGCTATAGCCAGCAGGTGTAATACGGAATTACTGGAACAGCCTATAGCCATATCCAATCGTATTGCATTCTGAAAGGCATCAGCAGTCATAATGTCCAGAGCCTTAATATCTTGTTCCCATAACTGCATAATCTGCATCCCGGCTTTTTTGGCCAGCCGTATCCTCTCCGAATAAACCGCCGGAATAGTGCCATTGCCGGCCAGGGCCATACCCAGGGCCTCGGTTAGGCAGTTCATAGAATTAGCGGTAAACATACCGGAACAGGAACCACAGGTGGGGCAAGCATTTTCTTCCAGGTCAGCCAGCTCTTCCAGGCTCATGCGCCCGGCAGCCGCAGCACCTACTCCCTCAAAAACCTGGGTCAGGCTAACTGCTTTTCCCTTTACCCTGCCGGCTAACATAGGACCACCGCTTATAAATATTGCAGGTAAATTTAAGCGGGCTGCAGCCATTAGCATACCCGGCACTATTTTATCACAGTTGGGTATAAATACCAGGGCATCAAAGGCATGCGCGGTAGCCATAATCTCGACGGAGTCGGCTATGATTTCCCGGCTGCCCAGAGAATATTTCATACCGGTATGGTTCATAGCAATGCCATCACAAACACCAATGGTCTGAAACTCCATTGGGGTACCCCCGGCCAAGCGTACACCGGCTTTTACCGCTTCGGCAATTTTATCCAGGTTAATATGGCCAGGAATAATATCGTTTTTAGAGTTTACTATTCCCACCAGAGGTCGGGACATCTCCTCATCGGTAAGCCCCAGGGCTTTAAAAAGCGAGCGGTGGGGAGCCTTTTCCAGGCCCTTTTTGGCCAAATCACTGCGCATGCTGGTCACCTCCTGATAATTAGACGCAAATCATTTAAATGTAATATTAAGAAATGCGAAGCATTTCTTTCCTTAATTAAAAATTAAAAATTTATAATTCAAAATTACTTAAATATAACCGCTTCGGGGCCTTCGGGTTCTTTCACCAGTTCCCGGAACTCGTTCAGGAGAGTAGCAAATACCGGTCCTGGTTTCCCATCGCCGATTACCCGGCCATCAATTTTGGTTACCGGAATTAATTCCGCGGCGGTTCCGGTTAAGAATACCTCGTCGGCCACAAAAAGGTCGTACCGGGTAAAGGTGGTTTCCTCCACGGGAATGCCATTCTTTTGCGCCAATTTAATTACTTCATTACGGGTTACTCCCTCCAGCATACCCAGATGTATAGCCGGAGTCTTTAACACGCCATTTTTAACCATGAATATATTGTCACCGGTACACTCGGCTACATAACCTTCCTGGTTAAGCAGTATAGCCTCCGGTACCCCAGCGATATTGGCTTCAATTTTAGCCATGATATTATTCAGGTAGTTCAGTGATTTAATGCGGGGATTAACTCCCTCGGGACCATTACGACGAGTAGGAACAGTAATTACGGTCAACCCGTTGGTATAAGTTTCATCCGGGTACAGAGTAATTGAAGAAGCTATACATACTACTGTAGCTATATTACATTTTTTCGGGTCCAAACCCAAATCGCCCTTACCCCTGGATACCACTGCCCGAATGTAGGCATCCTTCAGTTCATTCTGTCGGCAAGTATCTACTATAACATTGGACATTTCTTCCTTACTAATAGGAATTTCCAAATTTATAGCTTTGGCCGAGTCATAAAGCCGATCAACATGATCTTTAAGTCGGAATACGCTGTTGTGGTAAGCCCTTATTCCTTCAAACACACCGTCGCCGTATAGAAAACCATGGTCAAAAACTGATACTTTGGCATCCGGTTCATCGACAAATTTACCATCCAGATAAATCCTTAGTCCCATCCATACCACTCCTTATTTTTCCTAAAAATCAACCCATTCTACAGCTAAAAAAGAATATAAAAAAACCTCTCGCCCAACTCAGGGACGAGAGGATATTTCCCGCGGTACCACCCTGCTTGTCGCTTTTACACGACCTCTTGCAGCACAAATTATACGATGCTAACTTGCTAACGGACTTTTTCGTCCGGCACACCTACTAAACCCTTTAAAGGTCTTTCAGATAGCAGCTCCAGGATGATCACCACCCAAAGGTTGATACCGGTTCTCAGCTTAGCCGGCTCTCTGTTATCAATTTACTCCACGTGTCGGTTCCCTTCATAGCCTGTTTAGTTTTATTGATTATCTATAAAGTATATTTAAACCATTCAGCGCTGTCAATAGAATATTCTATTGTTTACTCTCTTTTTTTTGTTCTACCTTGCGAATATATTCCTTAAGACCAATGTTTTTGCGATACTGCATATAAGGGGCTTTGCTATGCTGTTTTAGATTTTTAAACATAGTCCATAATAATCTAGTACCCTCTTCAGTTTCACATGCTTCCGAAGGACTCATACCACTTAAGGCACTTAGCCGGCTATGATACCATTTATCTAGATAGATTTCCTTTAACTGAGGTTCTAACCCTGGATATTCCTTTTTTATATCAGTAGTTAATATGTCGAAAAAGCCTTCATTTCTGACTTCCATGCCGTCAAACTCGAGATAACCATACATCTGTTCCTCAAATTCCTGTCGGGCCATATTTATGTCCTGCTCACCAAAAGCTGATACGTTTACCCAATTAGAACCAAGCAAGTATTCGGCAAAGAAATTGCTGCTGCCGCTTTCTTTAACTATTTGGTAATACAAGGTATAACTATTATCCAGTTTTATCTTAATATTCTTTAATTCTTCTATCCGCTTTACTACCTGCTCCCGGTCTTTAATCAGGTAACGGGTAGTAATCAAGCGCATACCATCATCATAAATAGAATTATCTTCTCCCTGATACAACAAATCTTCGAAGCTAATATATTGCCCTCCCAGGTAGGCATATGCAGTCATCAGGCTTACCTCGTAGTCCCCTCTGGGAATTACAGCTGTAGTCTCTTCGTTTAATAAATGGTGAATATCGCTTATAGTAGCAGAATTGGGCGATATAATAACCAGTTCATCACCGTTCAGTATTACATCAGCAATAACCCCGCTCATAAAGGATACTCCAAGATTAAAATTATCGTCGAAATAACTAATTCGTAAGTGAGTACCACAAGGTAATTCTTCAACTTCCCTTATGTTATCTACCCTCTCCAGTATTTCAAAGAGTTCTTCTATATCTAAAATTTCATACACCCGACAGAAGGTCGGCGCACTTAAAGGGGATTGGGCTGAATGCGGGTCTATTAATTGGTAGCTACACTTATCAATATCTCCAATAGACCAATAACCCGATTCATATAGCAGGTAGAATCTATATTCGCTGCTATAGAATTTATGATTTTCAACCCTGATCATGGAGGCTGTAACCCGGGCCGTATTTCTGGTACCCTGTACTTCCTTGGCTTCACCTTCCAGAATTATAGTATCAGGATTAATCAACTCGGCAAAACGTTCAAAAAAAAGCGATGGTGAGAGCTGACGCCCGGATAGAAGTGAGAATATATAAGGAAAATCATTACGGCCAAGCGCATTAAAAAAACTATTAATTACCTGACGTGGGGTTAAGCGAGCTGATACACTACGTAAAAGGGCCTTGATCCATTCATAGTCTTGCTGGTTTACATCCACATCCAGGTATTTCTGATACAGGAATTTACCCAGGGCCGGTCTGCTCATATTAGCTACATTAAGATTATATGATTCCTGTAAAAGATAACATGTCTCCTCCAGGTTCAATTCAATCATTTCCGGAAGTGTTTTACGATCTTTTTCATATTGTTTTAATGGCATGTTATCTATAATGAAAAAGCTATGAATGCCATCAGAATTAAAGGTGAGGTAAAAACATTCTACATAAACCCGTGCTCCACCCGTATGCCAGGCCACATCAATAGTCATACGTCCGGTATGACGACTGACAGTGGCATACGATTTAATAAATTCTCCTTTAAAGAAAACTGGTGGGGTTATGTCCATACCGGCCATGCGACATTTTTCTAGAGCTCGATCACATACAGCCGTTAGTTCGCTACCATATTCCATTTTTAACAAATAAAAAAATGGTACCAGTTCTTGCTCACGAAAAACAGACAAACTGTCAATCACCTGGGATCTAACATCAAAGGGTATATCCTCAATCAAATCAAGAATGGATAAACGTCCTTCGTTACTGGTCACCATCTTTTTTATTTCGTCAACCAGGTTTCTTAATACCGGCCTCGGAAAATAAGGCTTTTTACGTTTCATTTAATGCCCCTGTATTATTTTTAATTAATTCTAATTTATCACTTAAAGCGTAATATAGCAATTGCTACAAGGATGTATGATATACTCTTTCTCCAACTTCAAATATTTAACCAAATAGGCAAATACGGCTACAATAAATAAAATAATATGAAAATATGGGCAGGAGGTTGTGGTAAAATCTAGAATTTAAACTAACAATGACAATAATTTTCGAGCAAGGTGATTAAACATGAGACGAATAAATGTAAAAAATCTGAAATCAGGTATGGTAGTGGCACGGGCAATTTTTAGTAGTGATGGCCGCATATTGTTGCATAGTGGTATCATGCTTAGCGATAGTTATATCAAAAGACTAGAGGAATTGGGGATTGACTCGATTTATGTAAAGGATAAAATATTCGGTGATTTGATATATCGCGATGTAGTTGCAGACGAGACCAGGATTAATGCAATTAGGACGGTTAGGGAAAACTTTAACCAATTAGAAAAAAACCATAGTTTGAATACCCGGGCGGTAAAGGTAACGGTGAGCAATATAGTCGATGAATTATTGGCGAACCGGGAAATATTACTTAGTTTATCGGATATTCGAGCTTTCGATGATTATACCTATGCCCATTCCGTAAATGTCTGCATTTTAGCTATCATGACCGGCATTACTATGGGTTACGATCATACCCAGATTAACGAACTAGGTATTGGTGCCTTATTACATGATATTGGTAAAATACGTATTAATCTTAGAGTATTAAATAAACCGGGGGACCTAACCCGGGAGGAATTTAAAGAAATAAAACGTCATCCCGAATTTGGGTTTAAAATACTGCGTGATTATCAAGAGTTGTCATTGCTTTCTACCCATGTTGCCTACCAGCATCATGAACGCTGGGATGGTCAGGGTTATCCGCGCAATCTGACCGGGGAAAATATTCTGGAATATGCTCGTATTGTGGCTGTTGCAGATGTTTATGACGCTTTACTGGCCAACCGTCCTTATCGGCCGGCCTATTCTATTAACCAGAGTCTAAATATTCTTAAACGCATGTCAGGAATATATCTGGATCCAAACTGTGTAACTGCCTTAATTGCCAATATTGCAGTATATCCGATTGGCACCGTAGTAGAACTTAATACCGGGGATACTGGTATTGTAGTTGATACTAACCGTGAACATCCTACCCGACCTATAGTTAAAGTAGTTTTAAATTCCTGGGGTCAACGGGTGGAACATGAAGTAGATTTATCCAAACTTAGTACTATAATGGTTGTTAAAACCTTAAATGAAGATGAGATTGATAGGTTAGGGGATTAGGTATTGCAATTAATAATGGTAACCAGGAGTAGCGGGGTTAATTTTGAATTTTTAATTTTTAATTTTGAATTAACGTAGAAATGCCCCGCATTTCTTTTTATTTCATTTGTTAGTAAGAAAGGGTGTTTTTTATGCTTTTTGACAGGGCTGGTTCACAAAATACCGAAGCGGTTATTGATTTGGCGCTTAAACGAGCTGGGGAATTAAATGTTTCTCATATAGTGGTAGCATCCTGTGAGGGTAATACTATAAAAAAGATACTGGAAAGGAGTCGGGCTAACCAGCAAAAGTTGAGTCTAGTCTGTGTAACTCACCATAATGGTTTTGCCCAAGCAGGTGAAAATGAATTGGGCCCAGATACTCGTAAGTATTTACTGGAACAGGGAGTGCAAGTATTGACCACCACCCATTTTTTTGCCGGGGCTGACCGGGCTGTACGCAATCAATTTGGTGGTGTTTATCCAGCGGAAATCATGGCTCAGACTTTAAGAATATTTGGCCAGGGGGTAAAAGTAGCGGTAGAGGTTGCTATCATGGCATTGGATGCAGGCCTTATACCTTATGGAAAAGAAGTAATTGCTATAGGTGGCAGCAGCCGGGGAGCAGATGCTGCACTGGTAATACAACCTGCTCATTCTAATCATTTTTTCTCTACCCAGGTAAAAGAAGTTATCTGTATGCCTCGTAATAAAAAAACTGAATAAAAACATTTGTGCATCACAAGCTATAAAGGGTGATGCAAATGTTTACGAAACTTATAACTTTATTATTAATTTTAGCCATAGGTGGAACTCTTCTCTATCTTCTGGTGATTAAAGTTTTTCCTTCCATAATGAATAAGAGCTGAAAGTTTTATCTTGATATATTTCAGCTAACATCGGTTAAAAATAGATTATGGAAGGAGGGATAATGTGACCAGGTATCGTACCACTGATGGCAAGGAAGATATGAAGCAAAAATTTCATTACTTTGGGGCCATGGCTATACCGCTGGCTTTTGTTAACGGCCTATTTTTTGGCGGTTATGCTTTGCGTAAGATTAGACAGTATTGGGAAGGCGGCCCTATGGACTAATGGCTTTTCCTCCTTTTTAAAAGTAAAAGGTGACAGGGGACGGTTCCTGTGTCACCCCTGCAGGGGTGACACAGGAACCGTCCCCTGTCACC
>JAAYCQ010000146.1 GCA_012729715.1 Syntrophomonadaceae bacterium | reverse complement strand
CGTCCCAATCGGGGGGTAATATCAGTTGATGTCCCCTTTTCCGGGCCTGCCTGGGTGATTTCATTCGGGCAATTTGTGCCTTGATTTCATTATCAGAGGTTTTGGCTGCTTGAAATGCGTGTTCTACAGTGGGGTATATAATGCCGTTTGCCGTAATGGGCGAATAAGCAGAGTTACGCAAATAGAAGTACAACCCTTCAAATCGGTTAATAGTGCCCGTAACAGGCTTAGTTGCCGATTTCCACCATTGTTTTTCCGCCCGGTTGATAAGGGTAAACACCCGCCCAACATCATTTTCGCCGCACCGTCCGCTTAAATTATTTATCCACCTTACCGGTAATGCGTCTATTCCATGCAACGCTCCCAGAGCAGTGCCAACCAGAGAAGCTATAGTATCATTATCGCGGGTGTCGTTTACGGCGCGAATAATTGCTTGCTCCGGATCATGTCCCCATTTCATAAGAATATAAAGCATACTGGGTACAGTTTCTAACAGATAAGCGCCCGAGTACCAGGTATTGCATGCATCTATAACGCTCAAGTTTTCCTGGTAGGCCGCCCGAATCACCCTGGTCAAATACTCACCAAGGGTACCACGAAAATCTGTATACATTCCCCCACGCGGGGAATAATTATTATTTATCTCCACTTCAGAGAGTACCCGAACAAAATGGTTAAGGTACCATTCGCCCGGTGGTGGTTCTTGACATTGTAACAATTCCCATAACATCGAAACAAAAGCCAGGTTGCATCCTATCGCAGCTGAATCATTATGGGTGATCATGGTTAAGAGCACGGTATCTGCCCATAGTTCCCGGGATGGTGATAGCATATAAGGTAACATTACCGGACAAATCCGCATCAATGCCCCATTTCCTGCTGACTGTGGTCCGCTTTCATACCAGGGTACTCCCGCTTTGTAGTTTTTCAAGAAATCCCGCACGGTTTGCCCTATGCCAAATATCCTTTGTTTGGTAAATCTCTGTGCTATATTTTCCGGGTTAACGGCCTGATCCAGCAATGTCTGTTCAATGGTCCAAAAGGCTAACTGGGTATCATCCGAAGGTAGTCCAACCCGTTGATTATATGCATAACGATTGGGCAAATAATCTGTTATCTCTCCGAACCGCGCATGTCTTTTCCCAGGATTTATGCTTTCAGTGGTAACGCCAAGAGAATCCCCTATTGCCAGACCCAGCAGCATTCCCTGTATTCGCCTGAAATCAAATTCTTCGCCCAAAGGAGGCGGGGTTGTTTCAAAGATTGCCCCTGGCCTGCTATTTACCAGGCCCCGATCCAATAGTTCTTTTAGAAGTTCATGATTTGACAAAACCATCCCCCCCCCGAATATGTGCTTATTGTTTCCCCGTGTTACCAAAATTATATAATGCAGGTCAGTACTCGACCTGCATTATATGTAATCTGCCTGCGGTTATCCATTGAGAGCATCTAGTGCTTTTTGCCGGTGTTCATCAGTTATATAAGGAGATACAGCTGCCAGTGCCGCCATAATTACTGCAGCATCATCCATGAATCCAGCTACTGGTAGTGCATCAGGTATGGCATCTAGTGGAAATATAAAATATGCTAACGCTGAAACTATCGTTAGCTTCGCTGCTAACGGTGTCTTCGGATCTAGCATTGTATAGTACATAGCTACTGCATCTGGTACGAATGGTACTTTTGCTACCGTGTGTTTAACCTTAGTCCAGAAGCCTCTCTTAACATATTCCTCCTGGTTTTCAATAGGATACATCTCGAACACATCCTGTGTTCCTTCATAGTCTGCCATTATATTTTCCCCCCCTCAATATAATGTCTTTTTGGGCTCTTTATTGCCTCAGGTACCAACCTCACCATTACGCAATCCTTAACTTGTACCAGGGTTTCCAAAGATGAGTTTTAGATTGTCTGACTCTGCATAATAAACATTTAGTTGAAACAAATCAGCATTAGTTTTAGAGCTGATTCCATTTATGGCACCTATTAACAAGTTCCCAACAATTTTATTTTACTTTGTATCATCACTCTTTATATTTATTGGTTTGCAATGTGTTTCCGTATTACCAATCTTTTCATTTATTAGTTTGGAAAGTGTTTCTGTATTATTAACAAGCGACTCAAAGTCCGCTTTTTCCAGATCAGAAAATGAATTGTAATCCTTAGAGGGTTTGCTGACCATATTTTTTAAGCGTGATTCTGTGTTCTTAACACATTCGATTGTTTGGGTTAATAACTGTTTTATCTTTACTACCATTTTTTCAAATATAGCTCTATCTCTATAAACCTCTTTTGTTTTTGATTCTGCTTCTTCTGCAATTTTTTTATTCTTACTATTTAATAACAAACCCGCACCTACTAATGCAGTTCCACCAATAGCCCAACCCACTGGTCCTGCCAATGCAAGAAAGGCTTGACCGGCTGCCATGCCGCCACCGCCTGCAGCTAATGCACCTCCTCCCAGCCATGCTAAAGCTGCATTCGTTGCAGCAACCCCTGAAAGAGCTGAAATTGCGGTACCTGTTGATGCAGTCCCAAACGTAGTAGCAACAGCCATAGCTATAGTAGGCCCAAAAGCTGCGACACCAACTCCGCCTAAAACTCCAACACCAGCAACACTACCACCAACGTTGATAGCTTCCTTGCTTTCAATTTCCAGTTTTTGTATTTCAGATTCGAATTCCCGTCTATTTACGTTGATATCACTAATGGTTTTTTCAAATTGCTTTGGTTTATTCGCAATTGTATTAATGTATGTTTCAACCTCCCCGATAAGTTCGACTGCCCCAAGTCGTTTTTTATACAAGACAGAACTCAAATCTACTATCGTTTTATAGCTCCTATTGTATTCTTCTACAGCCTTTTTATAGTTTGCCATGGCTTCTTTTTTGTAGGCAGAATTTAACATGCCCATCCCCCTCATATAATCATTTTTAGTAAACACCTTTAATATTTTGTAGTTACTTAACATAATGGCTCTTTAATCAACTAAAAACGCTTTTATTAACAAATGTATCTCCTGCCATTATTAATCTGGTTTGTTCCCTCCCCACCCGTTAATCATGTGTTGATTTATTCCGTTTCCCTCTTTACCAATATCTCCTGCAACCTTTTCCGGACTTCATTTATTATCATTTTGTCTCCCGCGTCCATAGGCTTAATCTCCGCATGTTCTTGCAACCATTGTTTGGGTTTATTAAGGTTATACCGTCCGGGGAAATAGACATCGTAATCAGCGGTTTGTTCTAGCGGATAACCCAATGTACCTTCATAGCGTATGTAATTGTTTAGATTCAACGGTTTTGTTTTATCAGCATGCTCATAGGCAAATACAGCGGGTTCTTGCTGGGCCTTTTGCAAATCTGCAATTATTGCCAGGCTTCTCTTGTATAGCTGGTCAATTTGCTGCCGATATTCCGAAGGTAAGGCGTTGCCATCGGTAGATTGGTTATAATAAATCCGGGCTGTTTCCAGTATTTCTTTTTTCCCTTCGGCCACATATTGTTTAATTAAGCGGGTTCTATTGGCTGGATTATTGAACTGGTCATGTCCCAGGGAGCGGCCATATACTTTGCTATTAACCGTTTTTGCCCACTCCCCATCAATTTGCTCTATAAAAGCATCCATAACCTGTTTATCCAGATTGTTTTGCCTCCGGGCGTAATCATGATAAATTGCTCCTATTTCATCGAGGTAGCTGTTTAAATTCTGCATGGCATGGTCTATTTCGTGCTGGTGGGTTGCATTTTCCAGGGTGGCATAACAATTTTGGCATGTGCATAATAAGGGCATGGTATGGTATGTGTGTAGAAATTTATCTATTGTTGAATCGTTATTCGGCAATCCTTGCTGCTCACAGTACAATTCGAATAAATAAGCAACATTAGTATCGCCTATTTGGATAGCCCCCCTATCTTGCAGGTTGACACCAAGGCTCCAGTCACACGTATTACAGATTAATACTATTGAATCAATAAATAGCCAGGACATTTTTATCCCTCCCTTTTGCATTTTGTTAATTATACATAAGGTTTGAGACACTTAAACGTCACACAATTTGGCCTGCTATTAGAGTTTTATTTATAAACATACAAAAAATAATAATTGTCGCCAGGCTAAATAGTAATAATAGATAAAAAAAGAGCTCTTGCTGTTAAAAGTTGCCGTATTTTTTCATATAATAAGGACTTCTATATCTGGCATGAAATTCCTTTTTAGGTAATGATAATAATGTAAAATGGGCATTAAAAAATCCCCAGCATTACTACCGGGGT
>JAAYCQ010000145.1 GCA_012729715.1 Syntrophomonadaceae bacterium | reverse complement strand
GCAGCAGTCAGGTCGGCTACCAGGTTATAGAACTGAAATACGAATCCTACCTCCCGGCGCCGGTAACGGGTTAAATCTTTTTCACTGCCGTTAGTCAGTGATTGATTACTATAGACCATCTGCCCATCGGAGGGCGTATCTATTCCCCCAATCAGGTTTAACAGGGTGCTCTTACCGGAACCGCTGGGTCCCAAAATAACCAGCAACTCTCCGACGTAAATTTCCAGAGAAGCAGGTTTTAGTGCCTCTACCTTGACTTCACCCATGGTATAGGTTTTGCTGATATTAGTAAGACTCATAAGAACCTTATTTGGCAAAAAACCCATCTCCTCTAAATCCGTTTTTTAAGGCTATTCTTCAAATTCGAGCATAACTTAAGCTAATACCAGGGTCAATCACTTATTCTAACTATATTGGGATATCAAGGGTATTTTATAGGTCATAAAACAAAAAAACCAGTCAGGTTAAGCAAATGTTTACCTGGCTGGTCTTTTGTTTATATTACTATTCCCCGGTGAAATTAGGTTCCCGTCTTTCCAAGAAGGCCTTAAGCCCTTCCTGGGAGTCTTTACTGCTCATTAACGGTTGCAGTTCTTGGAACATGGAGGTTAAAGCAGCTTTAGGCCCGTGAACGCGCGCTCTGCGGGCCGAGGCTAATGCTCCCTGAACCGCCAGCGGAGCAGCTTTCGCTATCCTTTCCGCTATTTCTAAAGCCCGGTCAAACTGCTCTCCTGGTTCCACCAGTTCCTGAACCAGACCAAGGCGATAGGCTTCCGGACCGCTTAACTCATCACCGGTTAAAATATAACGCATGGCATTACCCCAGCCAATCTCCTCAAACATACGAACTGTTGCCCCACCAACCGGGAATATAGCCCGTTTAACTTCCAGTTGGGCCAGACGCACGTCCCTGGCTGCAACCCGTACATCAGCAGCCAGCAGCAGCTCGAAACCAATAGTATAACAGTATCCCTGGCATGCCATAACTACAGGTTTTTTGCAGCGATTATCCTCGTCCACCCCAAAAGGATCAATCATTCCCTCTTCCAGTTCCACCCACTCGCCCCCAGCAAATACAGGTCCCCACTGGGGAAGATCCAGTCCCGAGGTAAAATGATCCCCCACTGCATAGAGCAACCCGCAACGCAGATCCTTGTTGTTGCTGAGTTCTCCGTATGCACGGGCCAGGTCGTAATACATGTCAAGAGTCAGGGAATTGCGCTTTGCCGGACGGTTGAACCCTATCAACAAGACATGCCCCCGAGTTTCCACAATAATGTCACTCATAAAATATACCCCCCTCTATGTAATCTCAAAGTTTCCTATTGTTGCCTTAAATTATAATTTAATTATACCCCATTAGCTTCCAGGTTTTTTCTTTTTGTTACCAAGCCTTAAACTTGTATCCTATTTACCGAACAATATAGGTTCCACCTTGTCGTTGCAAGGCTTTGCCCAGTTCGCTGGCTGAAGTAACCAGTACCTCTTTACCCCCTGCTTCAATAAATTTTATGGCAGCAGCTATTTTGGGCCCCATACTGCCTGGTGGAAACTGCCCTTCAGCCATGTATTTTTTAGCCTCATTAACGGTAATAGTATCCAGATATTGCATGTTCGGTTTGCCGAAATTAATTGCAACCTGCGGAACTCCAGTCAGGATTACGTAAAGATCTGCTCCAATTTCCTGAGCTAACAGGCTAGAGGCATAATCCTTATCAATAACTGCTTCTACTCCTTTTATTTCATCATCTTTAAACATGACTGGAATTCCTCCGCCACCGCAGGCAATGACAATATTATGATTCTCAACCATTTGTTGAATAACTTTCTTCTCCAGGATGTCAGAGGGTATCGGGGATGGTACTACTCGCCGGTAACCGCGACCGCTGTCTTCAACTATTTGCCAGTTCCTTTCTATCGCCATCCGTTGAGCATATTCTTCATTAAAAAAAGGCCCAATGGGCTTGGTTGGCTTTTCAAACGCAGGGTCGTTTCCATTCACTACCACGGTCGTCATCACTGTGGCAATCTCCTTGTTCAACCCCAGTTTATTACACTCCTTACGCAAGGAATTAGTTAACATAAAGCCAATTGAACCTTGAGTGCAAGCAACACAAGTATATAAGGGTAAAGGGGGTACCTCGTCAGCAGCCCGTTCTACTTGAATAAGCACGTTGCCCACCTGGGGACCATTACCATGAACAACCACTAATTCATAACCATTCCGCACGATTTCAATAATTGCTGCACTAGCTTCTGAAGCATTGATCTCTTGCTCTTCGATTGTTCCTATTTGATGTTCTGGATGAAGCGCGTTTCCACCAAAGGCGACTACGGCGATTTTATTATCCATATCTTCTCTCCTATCTAGTAATTTAAATAATCCAAGAGCACTCCTTCTTAATCTGAGATTTGACCAGGTGCTAATCACAGCATGCCAATCTCTATTAACTATTTTATAGAGAGAAATGTAGTATGCCCACAAAAATATTTATTCTCCTATATTATAAATTCCTTCCTGGACGATAAGATCTTCTAAATTTTAATCAAAAAATTTTTGTTTACAATCCTTTCGCTGTCCTTGGATTAATTAAAAAGCCTTGAGGCACAATTTAAATCTGCGCTCAAGGCCTTTTTAAATTTATTCTTCAATAAATGAGGATGTTTGCCTTATGCTGATATCCAATCAATATCAGTCAACAATTCCATCATCGTTATTATCATTACTACTGTAGTAACTTTCCGATTGACCGGACAATTCATTTGACCAGGGAGAATATACATATTCATAACCGTCTCCAACACCGTATGCGTAATTAAAACGAGCCTTGAAAGTATATTTCCTGGCATTTATTAAGGTCTCAGCCAACCCTCCCTCATCTAAAAGTTCAAAAGTAAGATAATAGACTCCTGATTTTCCCGGAACAGGTGCCCCCATAAATACTTCCAGGCCGCCGCCATCTGCAATCCAGTCTTCATTATCAACTTTTTTAGATGTCTCCAGATCGACCCATCCATCAGCAGGACGCCGTTGATCTAAAGTCCGCACTACGTCGGGAATGGTAACCTCCAGACGGAAATACGAAACGTCACTGTCATCCTTTAATAATTGTAGATTGGCAATTGCGGGAGCCGGAAGACTGTTAGGAACCCCGCTTGGCAGCAAAGCAGACGGAACTGGTGTGTTAGCTGCGGACGGTGTTTTTACTGCTACCGTATCATATGCGATAGTAACCGACTTCGTGGTACCGTTCCAGGAGACATCGCATCCGAGACTTTCTCCGACAAACCTGAGGGGCAGCATGGTTCGTCCGGTTGACGATATAAATGGTGCTGCCTCCATTGTTGTTTCGATATTGTTTACACTTGCTTTCGTCTGTCCGATCCACAATTCTACCCTTTTTCCATTATAAATTATAGTAACCTTTCTTGTGGTTCCATCCCATTCGACATTGCCACCCATTTCAGTAATCAGTGCCCGAATAGGGAGAAAGGTTCTACCGTGTAAAGTGATGCTCTTTAACGCTCGGCAGTCCTTGAACAAGAACATCCCGGTTCCCCGCAGACTATCCGGCAGGTCGATACCAGCAAGGCTACTGCAATGATCAAAGGCCAAATCATCGATCCTGGTTATACCTTCCGGCAGCGTAATATTGGTTAAACTGGTGCATTCTTTAAAAGTCTGTTCGTAAATTGTCGTTATTCCACTGGGAATGGCAATACTTTTCAATGCAGAACATCTGCAAAATGCCAATGATTCAATGTGGGTGACGCTGTTCGGTATAGTAAAACTGGCCAGGCTGGAACAACCCTTAAAAGCACCCCTGCCGATTTTGGTAATTCCGTCAGGCAGGTTTACAGTGGTCAAACTACTGCAACCTGAAAACATAGAATCATTTATCACAGTTATACCATTGGGTATAGTAATGCTCCGTAGACTGCGGCATTCACCAAAGGCATACTTACCGAGGCTGTTTAATCTAGTCGGCATATTCACAGTAGTCAGATTGCTGCAGCTTAAGAAGGCATTTTCACCAATGCTGGTTACCGTATCCGGAATGGTCAGAGTCCTTAAGTTAATACAGTTTCGAAATGCTTCTCTTTCGATTCCGGTGATGGTGATAGTCGTATTTTGAAACCCTCGAATAGTAGCCGGGATTGTGAATGTATCCGCGTTGCTCCTAAAATAGATCACGGTTCCGTTGGTTCCATCCACTCTGACCTTTAATACCTGTCCTGTATAAGGGTCTTCTGAAACCATCACATTAGACGCATATACCATTTGCGGACTGAATTCAAGTATAAGCAAAGTAGCTGCAATGAAAAAAATTGATTTAAGTACGATATGTAATTTCTTCATATTAAAGTTCCTCCTTTAGTAGAGGTATTGTTACAACTGCAGCCTCCGGGTGGCATTTTGTTCCGAATCAATGTTATTGTGGCCCTGATACCAGGTCCAGATTGATTTTTTTAATACCTCCTTCCACCCAATTTTTTACTTGAATTTTTAGAAGATTTTCCGGGAAGGACACCTAATAGAACGCAATGTCCTTACACAAAAAATTTTACAAAAAAATTATAACCGTTTTTTGCTCATGTTTCCATACTATAGCGAGTTTTCACCCTTAAGGAAATTCTCTTTATGCTCCACCAAATTACTGGGAAAAAAGAAATTAAGCGTTTTTTACCGCTTTGGTTTGTCAAATTGATAGCACCATTGGCAGAACTGTATTATATTCTAAAAAATTGATGTAATCGCAAAATACTTAATCCGTTCCGACGGTCCCGCTTTCAGCTGAATCCGTTTTTACATAAGAAAGTTTATTGCCTGCTTTTATCAGTAGCACTACAGCTAAAACTACAAACGGCAGTCCTCCGATAAGGCCGGTAATAGCCGGGCCGAGAACAGGGTTATATCCGCTTTTTGCCAGAATAATTGGGAGCCCCGCGCCGGCATTTACCACTGAATGAATCATGGCAGCAGGTATTACGCTTTCCAATTTGATTGCTATATAGCCTTCGATAACTCCCAGCACAACACAGAACACAATCATGGCCAAAATCCCCAGCCAGGGATAGCCCATATAGTCGGTTCCGTAATTATGCCCCATAACGATAACTGGTATATGCCACATGCCCCATATGATACCGGTGATGACCAACGCAGCCCGGTCGGTTAAAAGCGTGCGTAATTTAGGAAGCAGGTATCCTCTCCAGCCAAGTTCTTCACCCAATGTCGGAATAATATTGATAACCGGGCCGATGATTATTATCTGTAATATGGAAATCAGCAGTAAATTGTAGGCGGAAAGCCCCCCTATACTGGCTGCTCCTTTCAAAGCGGTAAGCTGCAGATCAAACGAAGCGGGGAAAATCAGGAAATATACTGCTGCGCTCAAAAACAGTACGCCTGTTGGTCCGAAGTAAACCAGCAGATAGTCTTTCATATGCCCCTTGAAATGCGGGTGCAGATACATATTTTTAAAGCCTTCTTTTGTTATAAGCCGGGTCAATATGTTGCATAAGGCGGGAACAAACATAGCTGCCGCGAGAATAACTATGGACACGCCTTCTCCATAATTCAGTCCGCGGAGAGGTATCAGCATAAAAACAATCCAGGTAATAACAAATGTCAGCGCAACAAACAAGGTTAGCCGTTTTTTTACTGCCGTCTTTTCCTGTTCCATAATGATTTCACCTCCGTATTTGTTAATCTTCGCAACAATTGCTTTGGAGCTTTTCAGTAATGTTTTGGAAACGCTGTTTATCTGAAAGTACTGAAAAATTCGGATTATTAACGATCATATCAGCCATGCTTCTTCTGATAGTTTTTTCATCCCGGGGAGGATCCGTTCCGAGATCGAGTTTAATAAGCCAACCTTCCAGCAGGTCGAAGAAATCGTCGCCATGCAGGCTCAGGGGATAAATATCACTGGTTACTATCTCCGTATATTGCTGCAGCATATCAATCGCTTTACTGGGATTGCCCTGCACAATATAACCCTGAGCGGCAGAGATATAAAGGCTGACCAACACGCCGGGGTGCAGATGCCTCATGTCAAACACTTCTGCGATGTTAAGCGCGCGCTGCAGCACTTCTTCGAATTTTGAAGAATGATCCGTACACATCATAAGGTAAGCCGGGAAAAAATTAAACAGGACGACGATATTCTGATAGATCCCGACCTGCAAAACCGATTTTGCCTCGTCAGTGCGTCCCGTCATCTGGTAAGCGGATGCCAAAAGTGATTCGGGCGGTAACGCCGGCGCGACCGCTCCATCCAACAGCTCCAGCACGGTATTTGGATCGCAGGCGGCAAGGCTGCACATAGCTTCCACATACAAAGCCTGCCTTGTAAGCGATACATCGTCGCTTTCCTCTTTGACCCGGATAAAAAGAGCCCTGGCTTCCTCAATTAAAGATACCGATTTTTGCGGATCCTTTAACAGTTCGGCATGGTTGATCATCAGTATACCCATTTGCAACAGTAACGGAAAACATGAATAGTATTTTTTAATGATCTGATGGCAATCATCCATCACCGTATCAAAGGGTTTTGACGCAAAATCAGATGATAGTCTCCGATATAGCTTTCGAATCTCTTCTTTTGCCATTTCTGGCTTATAATCCATCAACTCGTCAATGCTGATGTTAAAATACGCAGCCAGCTGCGGAAGAAAGGTTACGTCAGGATAACTCTGCTCTGTTTCCCACTTTGAAACAGACGCCTTTGAAACCCCGATGTAATTAGCCAGCTCATCCTGGGTAATACCCTTCTCCTTACGTTTTTTCACAAGCACTTTTGCAATATTGATTTCCTTCATACGAATCACCTCTGCTTATATCTTAGTCAGCCATATCGGGTTGAGCAATGGATTGGTATTCAACTTAGGTTAATAAAATCAACTAATACGATACTTCTAAACTCTGACATGATGGCTTCCATCAGAAATGGCTCATCGTGTTTTAAAATAGATGCCAGGTACAGCATTGCTTTGCAACTGATACGTGCGATACGGTGGCTCATCTATGTTCCCCTATATTTTACAATAGCTGAAAAAAGAGGTTTTACTAAACGAAAGTGGAAGTAAGGTAAATCAGGAGTTAATATCCGATTTATAAAACTTATAGCCCGGGATAACAAATCATTGTTTCATGTGAAACATATTAACAGAAAAACGCAGCCACAACTTAGCAATGCAGGTATTGGGCTGTTAATTATGGTGTAGAGGAGGGTAGTAATGAATTTCGTTGCAATAGATTTTGAAACGGCTAACTCGAGTCCGGCCAGTGCATGTGCTATTGGTATCGTTTGCGTGGATGATGGGGAAATAACTAAGCAGGAATACCACTTAATAAGGCCGCCGGAACTATACTTTAGCCCATATAATATTGCCGTACACGGTATACGTCAAAAGGATGTTATTAATCAACCAAGTTTTATAGAATTATGGCCATCAATTAGACAGTATTTTGACCAAACCACCATAATAGCTCATAATGCCGGTTTCGATGTCAATGTTCTGCGAAACTGTCTTGATTTTTATAAAATACCTTACCCTAATTTCAATTATGGTTGTACCTTAACGATGTCAAGGAAACACTGGCCTAATCATGAAAACTATAAACTTAGTACCATTGCTGCCACCATTGATCATGATTTTCACCATCATCATGCCGGTGAGGACGCACTCGCCTGTGCTTCTATTGCTTTGCAAATATTCAAAACTTATAACGCCAACTCCCTGGAAGAGTTGTCAGGCATTTTGGGTTTTTCAGTTAAATATTTATCGAAGGATAATCCTGCGGTTATTCCAAGTAATTGTGTACCGAATATTCCTAAAAGCGAAGTCGATAAGGCTCTAAATACACTACAAGGAATTATTACCGGTATAGCTATAGATAGTGTAATTAATATCCACGAAATTAAGGAACTTGAGTACTGGTTCAAGTTAAATCAGCACTTCCTCAACCGTCCGCCTTTTTCTGATATAGTACGTTTATTGGAAGAGGCATTTGCTGACCATGTTTTTACTATAGAGGAAAAGGCTGATATCATTTGGGTTTGCAATAATTATTCTTCAAAAAGCATTTATCATGATTTAATCACCTATGATATTCAAATACTTCACGGGTTACTACATGGTATTTTGGGTGACAACACCATTACGTTAAAAGAAATCCAGCAACTTAATGAATGGTTGACAGTAAATGATCATTTGACCGGAGTATATCCCTATGATGAGTTATGTAGTTTGTTAACCGTAGTGCTGAAGGATGGTCACCTCAGTGAACAGGAACAGCATCTTTTAAAGGTTTTTTTCAGTGATTTTGTAGACATACGTGCTTCTCACAACCTCAATGATAACGAACTTCAGGAGCTTAGGAAAAGTATTAATATATCTGGTATCTGTGCCCTTTGCCCCCAGATAATTATCCCTGATAGGGTTTTCTGTTTTACCGGTGTTTCCTCCGGGTCAAAGCGGTCGGATATTAAAGTTCTGGTCGAATCCCAGGGTGGTATTTTTAAAAATACTGTTGTAAAGGATACCTCGTACTTAGTAGTCGGTAACGAGGGTAATCCCTGCTGGGCCTTTTCCTGTTACGGCCGAAAAGTGGAACAGGCAGTTAAACTCAGGAAAGCTGGAAGTAATATTCTGATTGTGCATGAGAATGATTTTTGGAATGAAGTGGGCTAATAATAACAGGCACTAATATAATAAGCTCATAAAGCCTTTATTTTTTGGAGGGTTACTTATGTATAACGAACAAGAACTTATTAATAAAATTATTGACATGTTTGAGCCTGACTTTAAACCTTTTTATGACATATCAGTAAAGGAAAATAAGGGTGCAGCAAATAGCATTGTTATTGATTGTCGGGGAACGTACTTCCATGATGCTATTAAAGGAGCTTTGTTTGCTAGAATACAGATAAATGGTGCAACCCCTTACATAAGCTTCAACGATAAATATGAAAGTCTGTTTAAGGTTGCTGAAATACCTTTTTATAAAGCAAAAAGCGATATAGGATTTCTACGTATTGACCTAAATATTTTTTATAGTTATATTAATGAGCCGGAAATACTAAGCCCAATATTGAGGATTATTTTTATGGATTTATTTTCTTTTACCCCCTTTGGCTGTTGTGATAGGTTTGAAAAATGCAGTGACGAGAGAAAGTGTATACACTCTGATTTAATCTATGCAACTGCCTGCCAATATAGAAAAAATCTAGTTGCTGGAAGAATATTTTACGGTAGGAACCGAAACATTGCATATTAGGGATCAACTACTAGATAAAACCTATTGCCAAAAATTATTGGCGAATTCTGACCCTGTCTTCTTCCACAATCCATAATGATCCTGCTGGATTATGGTCTCGAAACAAGGTAAGTAACTTGGTTATGAGCACCTGTATTTGTGATTTGTTTTGATTTTTGGCCCTTATGACAATTATTCCCGGATATGTTTGTGGTGGATATGCAAGTATATCAGCGAAGTCGTAGTCAAGGGTTATTAGAATTCTTTGTTCCCGGATGCAAGTATTAATAAGTTTATCATCCGAGCAACCATTTAGACCTTCGGACAATACCGTTTCCACATCATACCCGTAATCAATCATTATATTACTAATACTCCATGGCAGGTTCTCATCTAGTTTAAACCTCATGACAACCTCAAATCGCCACATGCCGTTCGCGAGCTAACAAAGCCGCATACGCCAAAGCTGCATCAATATCAATAGACGTCAATGGAGGATAATCCCTTAATAATTCTTCTTTCATTACCCCACTGGCTAAGTTATCCAGGATAACCGCAACCGGAATCCTGGTGCCAACTATACAAGCTTGACCATGACATATATCTGGACTTGAACTGATGCGATCCATCAATACATTGTCTGCCATTACCTGACCCCCTAAAGAGTTTTGTGGATGGGCGGGACCCAAACCAGTTGCTTTACCGGATAATATTAACCAACCTCATTTCTATTTTATCATGAAAGCTAGTCAATTCAACGTTTGCCTTACGACAATGTTCTATAGAATAATAACCCATTGTTACATATCATTGCTCGTAAAATCATTAAATGATACATTCTTTGTTTTATTGTTACAGCCATAAACTATCTTTTGCAACCTCATCTGCTGAAATACTTATCAGGATTAAGTGAGAATTTGTAGCAAATCTTCGGTAAAAATTTGAGTTCCCGGCGTACAATCGTTTTCTACTATGGATTGTAGAAAAGTTAGCTTATTGTCTTCCTGCTGAAAAATTAGATAAGTAGAGTTTGGATAGCCCGGCATAACCCAATTATCTTCAGTAATATACATACCGCCAGCTAGCACAAACGCTCTTCCCCAATATGTACAGAAGCATTGTAATGGGGAGCGCCCGATACAGAATCTCTTCAGCAGGTCCGCTTAAGAGCAGTTGAAAGCCCAGCGTTCCAAGAATATTGTTTTTGTTTAATGGAAAGTCATATACCGGCAGCATGTTGTAGATCAGCATAAGTATATGGCAAATAAGTGTAACCCCTGCAAATATGACAGTAAACACCACTACATATTTGGTCCCTTTTTTCCTGTCACCAAGGCCGAAACTGAAATCAACTTTCAGCAGCTTGCTTAGTATCATAATTATAGCCAGGGCAATCAGCATTTCCGTGATATGGTGAACAGAAACCCATGCAAAGGCTTTATAGGGATCAAACCTCTCGCAGGGGAGTAAATCGGCGACCATTCCCCCCACCTTACTTAATACTTTCTGAAATACAAGCAGCAGCAAAATCATGATCCCGTATAACAATATTTGTTTCTGATCAGCTTGTTTCGTTTCCATTTTCATCATTCACATCCACGAAGAACAATTGAAATCTCTTCTCGGATTTCTTCTTCAGGTAGAAACCTGTTTTTGACGACAATACTTTCTATCAATGTTTCCAATAAATGTACTAATGTTCGTACAATCGCAATATCATTGTCTGCGTTCTTCAAATATGGTTTTAATATCTGATAATGCCGTGGAAGTATAGTCTTTTCCCATTCATCCATAATTTCCATCAGTTCCTCATCGCCATCAAAGGACAAATAAACCTTGATTCCAAGCCGGTAAACTTTTTTATCATAGTTGCTCAGGAAGTTCAGATCGTAGACAAACTTTGTATAAAAATCTATGACGTTATTTGTCTCCAAGAGTGCCGTCTGCCTTTTTAGAAGGTCAAAATATTCCCTTTTTATGATTTCATCAAACAACTCCTTTTTATTATTGTAATAGTAATAAATCATGGGCAGGGAGCAATTCACGTCTTTTGCTATGTTGCGGATGGTTGTTCCATGGTAACCATTACTGTTGAAATGCTCTACTGCTACTTCTTTGATTCTTTCCCTCATGTCCTTTTCTGCCATACCAAACACCTTTTCTACCTAACGTTCGTTAGAATTATATCATCTAGTATTTAGAAATGAAATAGGTTTTCAGAAAAAATGCAGGGGTTATGTCTTTATTTCCGGGAAATAAGTAGTAAAAGCATTTGAAAAAGATAGGTAGCGACGGTTTAGAAATGAATCGGTCAAGATTACTCCTGGGGCAGGGTAAAGTAAAAAACAGTCCCACAACCTGGATTGCTTTCTACCCAGATTTTGCCGTGATGGGCTTCAACATAGCCCCTGGCTATGGCCAGGCCTAGTCCCATTCCACCTTCACGGCGATTTCTGCTGTCATCGACTCGATAAAAACGTTCAAATACATGGGGCAGGTTTTCAGGTGAGATACCCGGGCCATTGTCAGCTACCGTGAATTGCAGGTAATTTCTATGCTGCTGAATAGACAGGGTAACCAATCCTCCTTGCTCTACATGCTGCATGGCATTGGACAATAAGTTCAAGAGTATCTGCAAGAGCCGGTCATGGTCAGCATAGATTTCCTTGATAACGTTATCAATATCTATACTATAGGAAATACCCTTATCCTGCATGGCAAGGCTAACCGGGGTTAAATGTTCCAAAAACTCGGTTAGCGGAAAGCGGCTAAGATTCAAGGATACGGCCCGGTTTTCCACCAGGGACAGGTTATCGAGTTCTTTTACCAGGTGCGCAAGCCGTATAACTTCATCCTGTAGTAGAGCAATATTTTCAATATCCAGCGGAATAGAACCGCTTTGCATTCCTTCCAGCTGTCCCCGTAGAAATGTCAGGGGGGTTCGTAATTCATGCGATATATCGGCAGTTAATCTGCGTCGGTTCTTTTCGGCATCATCCAATTTCTGCGCCATTAGATTGAAATCTCGCCCCAGTTCTATAAATTCACGATCACCTTGTAAAGTTAGCCTTTCATCCAGCTGTCCATTGGCCAGTTTGTGAATAGCCGTTGATAAAGCGGTCAGAGGGGAGCTGATACGCTTACCCAGCGCTAAACCCAATATCAGGGCAATAAGGCCTATAATAATTGCCAGTATTGCTGTATTTATAGTAAGTCTGGTGACAAATTGATTCTCCAGTGAAGACAAACCCGAACCCAGCGGGCTGATTATATATAAAGTTGCCCGGGGTTGATTATCAACCAGGAGTTCCCTTGAGCTAAGATGAATTGAATCCAGTTTGGCCGGCTGTCCGATGAGTAAGCCCTGGGTATCTGCTACCACTATATTATTGGCATCGGCAACTATCAGCCGTTGTCCCTGCCTTATTCCTATTCCCATAGGCATTAACCCATGGCGGCGTTGGCCCATAGCTTTACCATTTCCTGTAGTATTAGCTTGCAGATACTCCTGTAAGCCGTTGCTGCCATACTGTGAATAGTAATCGCTTATGATTGGGGCCCATTGATCAAGCATGACCTGGTTATAGTTATCAATATATGTGGAAAACTGCTGCCTGGTCATTAGCAGCATAATCAGACTAGTAGCTATAACCGCCAGAACAGAGATGATGATAAAGCTGGTAGTAATTTTATTGGCCAAACCCGATTTAATCATTTTGTTATTCCTCTGCAACTAATTTATAACCAATGCCATAAACTGATTTTATGCTAACTTCGCTTTTTCCGGTCGCTTCGATTTTATGGCGCAAATTACTGATATGAGTATCGATAGTTCTTTCATAACCCTCATAAATATCACCAAATACACGGTCCAAAATATGCAGGCGGGAAAAAACCTGCCCTGGATTCTCGGCCAACAGCAAAAGGATTTTAAACTCTGTTGGGGTTAATGCTAAAGGAGTATCTCCTATTAATGCCTCCAGCCTCTCCGGATTAATAGAAAGATTGGAAAAGCTAATATTAGTAATCTGTTCATTGGGACGACTGCGCCGCAGCACAGCTTTAATCCGAAGAGCCAGTTCCCGGGGTGAGAATGGTTTAGTAATATAATCATCAGCTCCCAGCTCCAGGCCCAATAATTTGTCAACTTCATCCGCCCGGGCAGTCAAAACTATGATCGGCGTATTATTTTTCTGCCTGATCCTTTTCAATACTTCCCAGCCCGACAAGCCAGGCAACATAAGATCCAGAACAATTAAATCCGGTTTTATATCCTGCCAAATCTGCAGAGCTTCAAGACCGTCAGTCGCCAGGGCTACCCCAAAACCCTCCTGGCGAAGATGCTTGGACAGCATATCGAGGATCTTTTTTTCATCCTCTACCAGCAGAATAAGTGAATCCATATGATGTATTCCCCTTTTATCAGCTTGCTATTCTATGCTGTAGTATAACATCAAGTTTAAGATTATATAAGTAAGGGTACCCCATCCGGAGTACCCTATAGGCAATATATGTTGTTGCTTATTGATTCGTGGGGGCAACATATGGACAGTTTGGACAGTTGGCCTGATTTTGTCCACAACCTGTTCCCCTTCCTTGTCCCTGGCCAATTCCCTGCATAGATCCCCTGCCCTGACCACGCTGATTGCCATTCCCTGGGCCAACTGCAGTTCTTTCCACATTTGCTTTAATTTTGTCAGTCATGTTATTCAAACAGGCTTGATATTGTTCTTCACTAATCTTCTTATCAGCTTTCAAATTACCCAGGACTGCTGTCCGCTCAGCGATGACTTTATCGATTACTGCCTGTTCACTTACTCCCTTGGATTCAGCAATAGTTGCTAAAGAGTTTCCTTCTGCCCGTTGACTGCGGATATCTGTAACACTCAACCCGGTTAAGTCAGAAACCGCCTGGAGAGCTGTCTGGGCCTTTTGCTGGCCCGCCATATTTCCTTGACGCAAACCTGCCTGCCTGGCAGTACCATTGGCTGCTGATACACTGGCAACCATCCCTGCTAATAACAGCAGAGATAAAGCTAGAATTGCAACTTTGGATAACCTCTTTTTCATAATCCTTCCTCCAATCAAATAAATTATTTTGAACTCTGGCCATATAATATCGAGCAATTATTGTGAGAATTTCAACAAAGTGTGGAGAAATTGTTAAGATTAAGCCTGGATGGTTCCGAAAATACGTCTCTAACGTAATGCCGTTATAATCCATTTATTTCTGTAATGATTGATTCGCTATTTTTTGTAATAGCCGATCGTTGCATATCCCTTATATTCGTCCCCGAGCTCCTGATAAAAATCAATCTCAATCCAATACCCGTCTTTATTACCATAATAATGCGAATGCATGCCTATCATTGAATCCAGGTCTTCGGCGTTTGACATTACGCTGTAATAAAACCCGTTTGCTTCACTGTCCTTCTGACCCGTGTGTGTGACGGTGATGAGACATCCTTTGTGTCCTCCGGCAAAGGTTTTTTCTTCGACGGAGGTAATTTTGCCACCCTCATAGATCTGTATCAGGTCGGATGGAAATCCGTCCGGCAATTTTGCTCCTGTACCCTTAGTTGCTGATGAATTACTGCCGGAGGCCTTTATTTCCGGCGCTTTATCATGTGTCCTGACCGATAAAGCTATTGCCTGTTCTCTCGTTGCCATGCCGTAACCGGCGGCCTCCTGAGCAGGCGTTGTTGCCTTGGGCATAAAATTGCCTTTGGCATCACCGGTAATAATTCGGACTTTGTTCATATATTTTGTCGCTTCAACCGCCCAGCTTGAAATGTTTTTCTGGTCGGGAAAATCCTTAACGCCCGCTACGCTGTAATCACCTTGAGGATGAATGGCCTTAATTGCTCTGAACAGCATGCCTGCGCATTGCTCCCGGTTAATCAGAACTTTCGGCGAAAAGGTGGTTTGAGAAGTTCCTGAGGTTATGCCGAGATTATAGGCCTTCAGTATTTGCGGATTTGCCGTGTCCGTAAAGGGGTTTGGAGAAACCGGCTCGCTTTTTTT
>JAAYCQ010000144.1 GCA_012729715.1 Syntrophomonadaceae bacterium | reverse complement strand
TATATGTTTATTTTTTCTCTAAATTGACAAAGAAAATAGCGTTAATTATAATGCTATTAGTTTAAATGTAGCAAAGGAGGGAACAAACAATGGCTTATATAATTACTGATGAATGCATTTCCTGTGGTGTATGTGCGGATGAATGCCCGGTAGAGGCTATCACCGAGGGTGATGAAATATATGTTATCGACCCCGAGCTGTGTACTGATTGCGGCTCCTGTGCCGATGTTTGCCCGGTAGAAGCACCCATACCGGTTGAGGAGTAACTTTTAAAAATTGAAAAATAAAAAACCCCTAACGGGGTTTTTTTTTACTTTAATCATGCTAGAAAAATGTATTAATCAGGCAGGAAATTAATCTAATCAGAGATATACATTACTACCTGGTTACGACCTTGATCCTTGGCCCGATAGAGCGCCTCATCCGCCTCGTTTATAAGCCTGTCGGCACTTTTGCGCTGCCCTGGTTCCATCGAGACTATACCAAAGCTGGCGGTAACACTTACAGAGGTTCCTTTATCGGGTAACAATATGTTTTTATTTTCTACGATACTACGCATACGTTCGGCAATTTGATATGTATTCCACTTATCGGCACCCGGTAAGCAGACGATAAATTCTTCACCCCCGTAGCGCCCGATAAAATCATATACCCGACATAATGTAACCAGGGTAGTGGACAATTCCTGTAGAACCAGATCCCCTGCCTGATGTCCGTAATTATCATTAACCTTTTTAAAATGGTCTATATCCATAATTATAATTCCCATAGGGGAGGCTTCTCGTTGGCAGCGATTCAGTTCCCGTTCTAATCGTTCTAAAAAGGCCCGGCGATTTAAAAGTCCAGTAAGATAGTCGGTGCTGGCTAATCGTAAAATCCTATGTTCTAGTTCTATAATTCTCTGGCCTATCTTAAGCCGCGATTTTAACTCTTCATGATGAAAAGGTTTTATTATGTAATCATCAGCACCTGATTCCAGTCCATAAATAACATCTTCCCGCTTGTTTCTGGCAGTAAGAAGGATAACATAAACATAATTGGGTAAGCTTAGCTTTCGCAATCTCTTGCATATTTCTACCCCATCCATCCCGGGCATTATCCAATCGAGAACTGCCAAATTGGGACGATCATTTTTCTCCAGAATATCCCAGGCCTCATTTCCATTATGAGCCATAAGAATTTCATATCCCCACTCACTCAGGGCATCCTCTAGTATTTTTCTGGAAAGAGCATCATCATCCGCGATAAGGACCTTCATTAGCTCAACTCCTTATCTTGTCTATACCCATCCCTGGTTGTTGTTATTTCCTTAGATTGCCTGAAAGAATATTGCTATACAATTATTAGGACTAAAGGCATTAGTTATCAGGAATAAAGTAATAATATTTTGATTGTATATAGTTTATATATTATTCCATAAATACAATAATGTGTAGTTAAATCTTAATTTCTATAAAAAACATTTTTCATGCTCCTGCTCACTGGCCGGGAGATAAACATAGAAAACTGTTCCCCTTCCGATTTGGGAATCAAAAGTTAAATAACCACCATGTTTCTGAATAATTGACCGCGATGTAGCCAGGCCCAGCCCAGTGCCGTTTTCTTTGGTGGTAAAATAGGGGTCAAATATGCGGGAATAGTATTTTTCTGGTATACCTTTACCCTGGTCAGCTATGGAAAACCTTACGTATTTACAGGCGGCAAATGGCAGTTTCTTATCTGGATTATCAATATCTACGTTTTCTGCCGATATGCGAATAGTACCTCCATCCGGCATCGCCTGGATAGCATTTATAACCAGGTTATTTAATACCTGGCTAATGCGCCCTTCATCTATCTCTACATTCCAGAGTTGTTCAGGAATTATAAACTCACAGCTTACATTAGAGCCACTAAGGGCAAAATTAACTGAATTACGCAGGAAACTGGTAGTAGAAACCATCTTTTTTACCGGTTCCCCACCCCGGGAAAAAGTCAGCAATTGATGGGCTAGATCCCGGGCCTGGAAGGTGGCTTTTTCCGCCTCATAAAGAAACTCATTGCTACTATCTATTTCTTCCGACATCATGCGGGCCAGGCTTATATTGCCGGCTATAACCGTAAGCAGATTATTAAAATCGTGAGCTAACCCACTGGCCAGGATTCCCAGAGATTCGAGTTTGGCGGCCTTAATTAACTCTTCCTCAAAACGCTGTTTCTCGGTGAGATCCCGTACAACCCAAACCATACCTTCCACATCGCCGGTAGCATTTTGGATCGGCGAACCTATAGCGTCAACCAGTCGTTCACTGTCGTCCTGGGTTATAATCCTGTGATTACTAAGCTCGATTACGGTGTCCCGGTTAATCATCCGGTTATTAATATCTGCCTCTCGTACAGGAAGCTGCAAAACCTCCTGAATATTTTTTCCCAGCAGATCACTGCTATTAATACCCACGATTTTAGCAACTGCTTCATTACTTAAGACAATAATTCCATCCAGGCCAATACTTACTACCCCTTCACCAATACTGCTTAAAGTAACATCCAGACGCTCTTTTTCTGCTGCTAGCTCAGTAGTTCTCTGTTTAACCCGGTTCTCCAGTTCTTCATGAGCTTCTTTTAAATCAGCCATTAATTCTGCAATCCTGGATGCCATGCTGTTAAATTCGCATGCCAAGAGACCTATTTCATCCTGCCTCTCCTCAATGTTAATCTCATCATAATTACCACTTTTCATTCTTCTTATGGCAGCAACGGTTTCATCCAGGGGTGAAATAATATCACGATATAATTTTCGTGTAGCCAGGTAAAATATGAAAAGCAGAACTGCTCCACTTATGAAAAAGACCAGATAGTGGCGATTGGCCATCTGGCTCAAATAATCCATGGAAACACCAATATTAATAGCTCCAATATGATTACCCTGTTTATCATAGTTGGGGACCAGTATATCAATAGTTTTTTCGCCCTTGTGCCTGGAATCGGCCTGTTCACGGTCACGAGTGTAAATCTGCTGCAAGCTCTTTCCATGACGCGCACAAGATAAAGTACCAGCATCATCAAAAACCATACCTACCCGGCCAGGTTCACTATGTACTACGGCTTTGCCATTACGGTCCAGTACCAATAGATAGCTCAGTTGCGGGTCACGGGCTGCCATGTCACTAACCAGTTGTTGCATTTGGGACTGGTTGAGCATGGGTGCAACTTCTTGCAGGGAATAAGCATGGCGCCAGGCTTTTTTAACAATGTCTTCCCTTTGCATAGGTATAGTTAAAAAATTCATGGTTAGCAGAATTTCCCCTACCAGTACCAGCGCTAGTATAGCCATGATAAGATATAATTTAGTTTTTATCTTCATAACAGTACCTTTTCCTTCCTGAGCAGTTAACATTTTTTAATTCTACTGCCATGGGATTTATGAATACTGATTAAAACCACCCAGTTTATACCTTTCCCCCATCAGCATATAGAGCTTCCGGGTAGAGATTCAACTAAAATAGCCATATACTCGGATATCTTGACTAAATTACCGGTTATCACATTCCATAATAATACGTTGAAATTCCAGATATAGACGGGCCGGGCTGTCAATAGCTAATAAGAGCTACTTTAAATTCGGGAATTTGTGCTGGCGCAAAACCTCGTAAACTATAATAGCAACCGAATTACTAAGATTTAATGACCTTCCTATATCCAGTATAGGAATCCTAATCTGCTGCCCAGGATAGCTTTCCAGTATCTCCTGGGGTAGTCCCCGAGTCTCACAACCGAATACCATCATATCATCAAGCCGGTAATCTGCCTCCCAATAGCTGGTTTGAGCTTTGGTAGTAGCCAGGTAGATATTATTATTCCTATAATTCGCAACCAGTTCCCCAAAACTATCCCACACTTTAATATCTACCTTATCCCAGTAGTCCAGTCCAGCCCTCTTAAGGTAGCGATCCTCTATGGAGAAACCGAGTGGTTTTACCAGGTGTAATACCGATTGGGTAAGCGCACAGGTTCGAACAATATTCCCAGTATTTTGCGGTATCTCCGGGTTAACCAGTACGATATGCAAACTGATATACCTCCAGATTAGAAAATAAGCCAATTGGTATAAATCCAATTATAAACTATAATATACCACTTACATAATACTTGAACACAAATAAATCATTTTAATAGTTTTCCTTGTCATATTTTGTTCTTTAATCCGTTAATACCTTGGCTGTCCAATTTATACCTAACTGTAATCAACATAAGAAAAAGGGGACAGGAAATACTAAGCGAAAAAGGAAGGAGCAATAAATTTGATTTCTAAAAGAAAAATTACTATACTCATGGTTTTGCTGGTAATTAGCGCATTTATATTTTCTATATCTGGATGCCAGCAACAAGCCGCCAAGAAACCTCCAGCCAAACCTGTAAAAATGGCGTCGGAAGTAAAAAAATACAGTAAGGAACCCGGTATCAGCCTTTATCGTACTGCTACCGGAGCTAAACAGCAGTTGAAAATGGAAGAGTACTTAAAAGGCGTCCTGGCAGCAGAAATGAATTCCAAGTTTCCTATGGAAGCCCTTAAAGCCCAGGCCATAGTCGCCCGTACCATGACTCTGGCCTTATTGGAATACGAAAATGGTACTCGGGGCAAGTATGGTACTGATGCCAGTGACAACCATCTGGAATTCCAGCAATATGACGAAAAAAAGATTACGGACAATATATCCCGGGCAGTAGATGAAACCAAAGGGCAAGTCATCACCTACCAGGGCAAATTTGTTTACACTATGTTTCATTCTCTATCCAAAGATAAAACTGCCAGCATGGCTGAAGGCTTCCCCAAACTGGCAACTAAAGCTAGTTATCTAGTACCGGTCAGCACCAACGGCATAAAATATGCACCAGCCAAATATAGATCCTGGACAGTTAAAGTACCCCGCTGGGAAATTAAAAATCTAATGGGTAGTAAAGCTGGTAATTTGGATGATATTTCAGTTAGTAAGCGGGGACCATCGGGGAGAGCTACCGAAGTAAGTGCAGGTAGTGCTACCGTTAAGGCTGTAGATCTACGTCAACAAATTGGCCCAGATCGCCTCTACTCAACCGTCTGGAGCAGTGTAAAGCCCGAGGGTAATTACATTGTTTTTAAAGGCTCCGGCTGGGGTCACGGGGTAGGTATGGAACAATGGGGAGCCTACACTATGGCCAAAGAAGGTAAAAACGCCCGCCAGATTGTGGAACACTATTTCCCCAATACCGTCTGGACTCAGCTGTACAAATAAAGGGTGACAGGGGACGGTTCCTCCGTCACCTAATTCTTAGGTGACGGAGGAACCGTCCCCTGTCACCTCGTTGGAGGCAGCAATGTAGATACCTACGAGTATGAGGATGCCGCCGATGATTTGGTACCAGAGCAAGAGTTCTCCGAAGATAATATAAGCTAATATGCTGGCTCCCACTGATTCGCCCAGGATAGACACTGCGACTATGGGAGCTTTTACATATTTTAAAGCCCAGTTAAAAACGCCGTGACCAATTACGCCCGGAAAAAGCGCCATAAGTAAAAATAAAACCCAATCCAGCATCGGGTAGCCGCTAATGCTGATACCGCTTATTAAACAAACCGGCAATATTACCAGGGCTGCCACTGCCGATACTATACTGGTATAACCCAGAGTATCAATACGAGCTCGTACCTTACGCCCGATTATAAAATAGAAAGCAACGAAGAAGCCACTGGCTAAGGCCAGCATATCTCCCAGCAACTTTCCTGAACGTAAATCTCCATGGGCTATTAAAAGGCTGCCGGTGAGGGCCAGAAGGATGCCGGCAACAACATATAGAGAAGATTTTTCTTTTAAAAATATTATAGAAAATACCAGTACAAATATAACCTGCAGGTTGGTAAATAGAACCGAACTGGATATACTGGTGTAATTGAGGGAAGTTATCCAGAAAGTAAGGTGCAGGGCCAGGAATAATCCTGCCCCCAGAATATAATAGAAATCACGCCGCTCTATGCCAGCTATGCTATCCTTAAGTTTAGCACCTCTAAATGTGCCGGCCAGAAGCGAAGTAAAAAATACCCGGTAGAAAGATATTAATAAGGCCGGAGCCGTACAAAACCGAACCATAATGGATGAGGTGGAAACAACCAGGATGGCAAAACCTAAGGCCAGATATATCAGGGAAAGCCTCATGCCTCTGCGCCCAGATAAGACTGGATAACCCTTTCATCATTTTTAACTACTTCAGGAGGCCCATCCGCAATTTTGCGACCGTAATCGAGAACAGCAATCTGTTCACAGATATTCATAACCAGGTTCATATCGTGTTCTACCAGGATTATGGTCAGTTGCATCTCATTCCTTATTTTCCAAATCAAATCCATCAATTCTACTTTCTCAGTAGAATTCATCCCTGCCGCCGGTTCATCCAATAGCAGCAGAGAAGGATTAAGGGCCATAGCCCGGGCAATTTCCAACCTTCTTTGTTCACCATAAGCCAGGTTATCAGCATATTCCAACTTTTTCTCACCCAGCCCTACCAGTTCTAATAGATGTTCAGCTTTTTCCACAATCATTTTTTCTTCCCGGCGGGAACTCGGCAGACCCAGCATGCTGCCAAAAAAACCACTTTTGCTGACGCCATGGCTGCCTACCCGAACATTATCCAGTACCGATAATTTATTAAAGAGGCGAATGTTTTGAAAAGTACGGCCTATGCCCTGACGAGCTACATCCCAGGGATGCATCTTATTAAGCAGGCAATCCTTAAAAATAACTTTACCCCCGGTGGGAAGATATATCCCGGTAATTATATTAAACAGGGTAGTTTTACCAGCACCATTAGGGCCGATAATACCATAAATCTGCTGTTCCTCTACCTTGATATCTACTAAATCCAGGGCCCGCAGGCCGCCAAACTCCATAGTTATTTCTTCTAATTGGAGGACTGCCATAAGCCCACCTTCTTTCCCTGCAGCTTCTTCTTAATGTCGTAAACCCGCACATCACCCAGCAATCCATTGGGACGGAAAATCATTAGTATTACCAGGAGGGCACCATAAAAGAGCAGGCGGTATTCAGCTACAATACGCAACATTTCCGGCAACAATGTAAGAATGACTGAACCTAGAATGGTACCCGGAATACTCCCCATTCCCCCCAGCACCACCATGTTAAGCAATTCAATCGATTTCATAAAGGCAAAATCCTGGGGACGGATAAAATACATATAGTGAGCATATAGCCCTCCACCAAGGCCGGCCAAAAAAGAACCGGCGGTAAAGGCCAAAACCTTTAAGCGGGTGGAATTTATGCCGCTGGCTTCAGCCGCTATTTCATTTTCCCTGATAGCATAGAAGGCCCTGCCGATACGAGAGCTAAGCAGTTTGGCATTTAGTATGATAATTATTATTACCAGGGTCCATACCAGCACAAAAGTGGTATTCTGCGGAATCCCGGAGAGTCCTACCGCCTTGCCCCCGGGTTCGAAGTTTAAGAAAAAGACCCGGATGATTTCCGCAAAACCAATGGTAACCATGGCCAGGTAATCACCTTCCAGGCGCAATGTAGGTATGCCGATAAGAAATCCAAAAAAGGCTGCTACCATTGCGCCGGCCAGCAATGACAGGAAAAAGGGGCTTCCCATCTGCATGGAAAGAATAGCAGAAGTATATGCTCCAATGCTCATAAAACCAGCATGTCCCATGGATAACTGTCCGGTAACCCCAGTAATTAAATTTAAGCCTAAGGCCAGGATAATGTTAATGCCAATTAGCATCAAGATACGCAGGTAATAAGGGTCTATATACTGAGATATTAGTGCATCCATTGCCAGTTCACCTACACCTTTTTGGTAATCTTTTGCCCCATAATGCCCTGGGGACGAATAATTAGAACCAGGATGAGTATGCCAAATGCTATGGCATCTTTATAAGATGAGGAAAGAAAGGCTACCCCCAGGATTTCCAGTACCCCCAGGGTAAGCCCGCCAATCATAGCTCCCGGAATGGAGCCAATTCCACCCAAAATGGCAGCGGCAAAAGCCTTTAACCCCGCCATAGTACCCATGTAAGGCCATACCGCATTATAATAAATACCTACCATAACCCCACCTGCAGCGGCCAGAGCCGAACCTATAGCAAAGGTAAAGGAAATAATCCGGTTAACATTAATACCCATCAAATAGGCTGCCTCCAGGTCCTGGGAACAGGCCCGCATAGCCTTACCTACTCTGGTTTTTTGTACTAATAACTGCAAGCCTATCATTAACAGGGTAGCCACTACCAGAATAATTACCTGCAATGATGACACCTGCAAATCTCCTACTTGAAAGGTCTGGATGTTAAAAATGTCGGGGTAGCGGCGGGTATTGGTCTGAGCTATTAAGACCATCAAGGTGGATAGGAATATAGATACCCCGATAGCACTGATAATACCGGAAAGGCGGGATGCTCTTCCCCGCAGGGGACGGTAGGCGATTAGTTCCACCAGCATACCCAGTACCATACAAAAAGCCATAGCCCCCAGAAGGGCTACTCCAATATTTAACCCGGTATTGACCACTAAAAATAATCCCACAAAGGCTCCGATCATGTAAATTTCCCCGTGGGCAAAGTTAATAAGCTGGATAATGCCATAAACCATAGTATAACCAAGGGCTATCAGGGCATAAGTACTTCCCAGAGTCAGCCCGTTCAGCAGTTGCTGCCAGATCAATATGCTTCCTCCCCTGCTAGATAAACTATACACAGTTTAACACGGGGACCAGGTCTCCGCATGAAACTATATATAATCTTAACAATGGCCCGACCTCAATCGGACGGGCCATTGTTTATAGTATAAAACAAAAAGCTACTCAATGTTTAATGGAATCTTATCCAACAATGTTAATTTACCATCCTTAACCGTAATCAGACAGATCGGACTCTTAATCGGTTCACGGTCAGCCCGGAAAGTAGTATTACCTGATACTCCCGGATAATCTTTAAGCTTGGCCAGTTCATTTTTATATACTGATGGATCGGTGCTATTAGCGTCTTTCATAGCCTTGGCTAGAATCATTATCGCATCATAGTACTGGGCAGAGAACATATCCGGTTCTTCATTATATTTAGCTTTGTAGTCTGCAAGGAATTTTTCGCTTACCGGGTTGGACTCGTCTCCGCTGAAACTAAACCCGCAATAGAAAATAACCTTTTCTTCCACGGCCTTACCGCCCAGTTTGGCCAGATCCTGCCCATAGAGGCCGTCACCGCCTATCAGGTTAATATCCAATCCCTGTTTTTTAGCTTCATTCATCAACAGAGCTGCTTCCCGGTAATACCCGGTAAATACCAGGACATCCGGCTTAGCCTTCTTAACCTTGGTAATCTGGGCCGTAAAATCAGTTTCCTCGTCATTAATACTTTCTTCGATAACTATTTTGCCGCCCTGTTTGTCTATGGCATCTTTAAATACCGGGGTCAGCGAAACACTGTAATCATTATTAAGTGAGGTAATTACAGCAATATTTTTCCATCCTTTAGTATTAACCATCCAGTCTACTACTGATGGTACCGCAAACTTATCCAGCAGGGTATTGCGGAATACGTAATCACCGATCTCAACTACACCGTTACCAGTTGCACCGGCAGAAAATATCACTACTTTGTTTTCCTGAGCAATTTTAGCCGCAATTTTGGTCAATCCGGTGCAGGGATCACCTACCAGAGCTGCAACTTTATCCCTGGTTATATATCTGGTAGTTATAGTGGAAATTTCAGTGGAATCGCCCTTGTTATCCTGATAAACACCTTCTAGTTGTTTTCCCAGCACTCCACCATTTTTATTAACTTCTTCAATAGCCATTTTCATGCCTTTTTGCCCGGGTATACCATAGTTAGCTACCGATCCGGTCGTAGCTCCCAGAAATCCCAGTTTAATAACATCCTGATCTTTGGACTTATCAGAGGTGGAACCATTACCCCCACAACCTGCTACAATAGAAAAAACCATTACAAGGCATACTAATAATGCCCATTTAGCTTTACCGCGAAATCTCAAAATCCGTTCCTCCCTTACCTGTCGATAAATAAAACCTGGTCGATTATTTAGGAAATACACCCCCAGTCATAAAAAAGTATAACAGTTTATATATTCCCTTTGGTAGCATAAAATCCTTCCCTAAATTAAAAAAACTGTCAAACGCTCTCATATATTGTGGGATTATATCTCATTGATAGTCTGACGGGGTTGTTGACACACCAAATGTGTGTCAACAACCCCGTCAGACCGTCACGTCCCCCACCCTCACTTAAATAAATGGAGCTAAAGGTATATCAGAATATTCCCTGGCCTTCATAAAAAGCTTGACATTAGGATCGTAGCGGTAATCCTCAATTAGTTTCTTAAACATCATATCAAAGCTGCTCAAGCCGTATCCAGAAGAGCCTGGCAGCAAACCCAATTCTTCCACAAAAAGCTGGGTAGCGGCAGCCCCGGTCCAGCTCAGGGAATAAATAAGCTGTTCAGTATCACCTGCTACTTTACAGCAGAGATAAAAACGACAGATGAGCGAGCGCAGCGGGTAAATGGTACATACGTTATCCTGCAAAAAAATGCAGGGGTCAGGCTGCATCCGCAATAGACCCACTCTTAGTTTGTCTTTTTGAAAATAACGGGTAATGAACTCGGGGTAGTCGAGTCCGGTAAATTTGGCCATTTTTTTAAAAGCAATCAAATCGGGAATGACATAGGCCGTGTTACAGCAGTTTACCGTACAACCTCGGCATTCCCGATGCTGGTTTTGGGCATATAATTTATACAGCCTCTCATCATCACAGAGAGGCTGCCAGGCATCCAGTAAATCCTGCAGGGTAGCGCTGTTATCGTTTACCCTGACTTCTATACCATTGCCATTATCATAATTTATCTGGACCTTGTTTACTCCCATATTACATCCTCTTTAATTACTCGGGCCGGATTTCCACCTACCAGTGTACGGGGAGGTACATCATGAGTTACCACTGCATTATTGGCTATTACCGAGCCTTCGCCTACTGTTACTCCTTTAAGAATAACGGCGCGACAGCCAATCCAAACATGGTCTTCAACTCTTATGGGCTCTATCAATGTACGAAGTTCCTGCCCCCGTACCGCGAAAGGGTGTGAGGAGGTATCCATAAAAAGAACATGCCAGCTTATGGCACAGCCCTGGCCAATATTCACTTCCTTAACCGCCAGAACATTAGTCCCATCACCCAGGTAAGTATCATCACCTATAAATATCCGGGCATTTTCACCGGTTGATATGCGCACTTCGCGTTCAATAAGGACATTATCACCAATGTGAACTTCAGAACCCTTACCTAGAAAAATATAGCCTGGATTACGACCCCTGAAATTTTTACCATAGCTGGTTAATTGCCTCTTTACCAGCCAGGTGGTATAGCGATCACGAATATTATCAAACATCCCCCTTAACCCCCTAATTGAGAAGTGGGAGGCGGGAAGTTAGAGGTGAGAATTTTTCCTGGACTTTCTCTTACAAACCCCTTACGCCTCACTTAATTCTACTTTAATCCCGCACGAGTCTTGTAGGGGCGAACCCGTGTGTTCACCCTGGGTCTGCCTTTTAAGTACTATTATAGGCAATCCCCTGAGTTTCTGGTCGGCCGGGCAGACACATGGGTCTGCCCCTACAATCCCTGCTCCTCACGCCTTACCCCTTACGCCTCACTCGCAATAATTAATCGGGTTGCAAATCTAGTGTTATTTACAAAACAATATGTTACTGTTGCCTATTTATCGCGTTGCGGGCCAGTTCATCGCAGCGTTCATTCCACTGGTCTCCGGAATGTCCCTTGACTTTTTCAATTCTTACCCGATTTTTATCCATCAGAGCCAGCAAGGTTTTCCATAGGTCCTGGTTGGCTACATCTTCCTTTTTACTATTTTTCCACCCATTTTTCTGCCAGCGGCCTATCCAGTCCTCACGGAAGGCATTTACAATATAGGCACTGTCTGAATACACTACCACATCCCAACCACTTACTTTAAGTGCCCGCAGGGCTTCCACCACTGCGGTAAGCTCCATGCGCTGGTTAGTGGTATTATCTTCACCACCCGAAATTTCTTTCATTCTATTTCCGTAAAAAAGCACCGCCCCCCATCCGCCTGGTCCTGGATTACCGGAACAGGCTCCATCGGTGTATATAGTTATCTCTTTCACTTAGCTATTTACTCCTTTTCGTGGCGCGGATTTGCACCGACTTTTTCCATTGCTTCGGTCAAAGCTACCAATATCGCCACATTCATATCCCGATCCAGGGCACCCGTTTTTACCAGAACCTCTCCCAGTTTACGGCAGCATAGTGTGGGTTTAGCTGATTTAAAGCATAGGCTGCTATATCCGCCCGGCATTTTTCGCAGCGGCATATGCCTGGTTTCTGGTCTAATACAGAATCCATAGCCTCCCATACCATTGATTCCACCACATTGATTACTTTCACCCGGTTCACCACACAATCGGAAAGGATTTAGCCCTTTATGTACACTACGGCTTTGGTAGCAGTAATTGGGTTATTAATTAAATACTGCAAAAAGGTTATGAAATCCTGCCTTGATTAAAAAATCCCCTTACGGGGATTAATCAGACTAGTTGTTATTTTATATACTTTCCGAGATCTTCTTTTCGGTACTCTCCGCCTGTTTAACATAACCACTAACATCACCATCCAATAATGCCTGGTTGTCTTTCTGCCTTTCCTTGTTCAAGGAGCGAACTTGGTCTTTTACCTTACTGTCGGTAGCATACCACCCTGAGCCCTTAAATACTATACCTACGTTCTTACTAATAATTCTTTCTGCCTTTCCTCCACAGGTCGGACAGACCTTAAGGGCTTCGTCACTAAATTTCTGTAGTTTATCAAATTTCCCACAATTCTCGCATTCATACTCGTATATCGGCATGTCCTTTACCCTCCTCAAAAATCCCTTGGCCGGGACTTTTTTAGCCCCGCTATTATATTTATTATTATATCCCCTATTTGTCAATAGGATTGATATTATATATTTACTATACTGAAGTAAACAATCAATGCCATAATCCCGTTCCATACTCCGTGGGCCAGAGCTGACACCAGGATACTGCCGCTTTTTTCGTATATATAGCAGAGTATTATACCTCCGGCAGCCAGGGGAATGGCCCGCCATAAATCCCAGTGTACCAGTCCGAAGATACTACCGGCAATAATCGCACCCCAGAATGGTCCTACATAGCCACGAAAAACGGGATAAATCATCCCCCTGTAATATAATTCTTCTGATATCGGAGCCAGTATCGCGCCCATTATTAACAGGATTATAAACCCACCGGGACTGCTGACTGTACGCAGCATATCTTCAAATAACTGGGGTTGAATATCGGGGTGCAGCAGATTAATAATCATCCCCAGGGCAACGATAAAAATCAGCAGGAGACCTCCGCCCATCAAGCCATAGCGTAAATATTCCTTGCTGCTGACATGCTTTATCCCCAGGTCACGGAGCCGAGCCCGATTTATAACTATAGTAAAAAGCAGTACCAGCAATACGGTGACGATGAATTGAAAAATATAGGCCACTGTAAAAAAGGCCAGGGTAATATTAGCAATTCCAGACGTAGCCAACCAGGATTTTACCGCATCGCTGTAGCGGGCAAATAACATCCCGGCCCCCATAATGCCAATAAATACTGCAACTATCTCCAACAAGCCCCAACGCGGCTTTTCCACCTGTTCCATATATCGGCCTCCCTCATCTTTACAATTATACACCGAAAGGCCAATCATCGCACAACTATGCGGATGACCGATGTTATAAATTCCGGTAATGGGAAATACTATTAAATAAGTTAGAAGTAAGGGGCGAGGGGTAATTCCCACCTCCAACTTCCCATTTCTCACTTCTCAATCAGGAGGTTAGATGTTATGTCACCATTACTGTATATAATCCTGCTTACTGCAGTCCTGCTGCTAATGCTTTACTGGGTGCTCTCTTCCCTCAGTCCCGGGCAGGAGCGGCGGGTTAGAGTACCTGACAGGGGATTTGCTTTTGAGTCGGCTCAGGAATTATTTAAATACCTGGAAACAGGAGAATTTTACTTACCTGGTGATAGTATAAAATTAATGCCTACGGAATCCGGTCATTTGCGAGCTTACTGGCATCTCAAGCAGGAAAAATGGCAGGAGATATTAAAACAGGTGGATAAGAAAAGCGGTGAAGAAGGACTGGTACTACGTTTACACCAGGGTGAAGATTCCTACCAGGAAGTACGAATCAAAAAACCGGCAGGAAGTTATGATTGGGAAGTTACGGGAGAATCCCCTTGCTCTATTAGTCTGGGTATAAAAAGCAGGGACAACTACACGCCTGTATTAACCTCTGGCGAACTAAAGCAAACTAAAATGTTAGACGCAGATTAACAGCGGCGGAACGGCACAGGGGCCGTTCCCTACAAACAGACGCAGATTAACGCAGAAGAACGCAGATTAACGCAAAAGGTATTTCAGCGTTAATTTTTAATTTTTAATTCTTAATTCTTAATTCCGTATATCACCGGGCTTCGCCGGTGTTCTCCAGATGCACCTTGACCTGTACCTGAATATTGGCATTCTGAATAAATTCAGGCTTATCTATCTCTTTTTCCAGGGCACGGCGGTTCTTGGCCAGGGCATATTTAGATATATCAATGCAATCAACTTTTATTTCTTCCTGCATCTTATTAATAAATGTTTCACACTGAGTTCTCACCTGCTGCTCTACGGTTTTTTCTATTT
>JAAYCQ010000143.1 GCA_012729715.1 Syntrophomonadaceae bacterium | reverse complement strand
TGGCTGTGAGGATAGGTTGAATATGCTTATAATTAGTAAGGAAAGTGCTATCTTGAAAATAAAAACCCCCACCCGTCAACGCAATCAAAGATTGCTGACGGATCCCGGGAACCTTGTTGTATTCACAATAAAAAAGCCGGGCTTTCGTATAAACCAAAGCCCGGCTTTCTCTTATTACTTTTTATGGCAATTTTTTATTCTGACTTTTTCCGGTAAGCAGAAGGAGAAAGCCCGGTTTTATTTTTAAATACTCGGGCGGAATGGCCGTTATAGTCCATGTTGCAGGCGGCAAAGGCCTGTGCGATGGAAAGGTTGGTATCTTGAAGCTTTTCCTTCAATTTGCTGATTTTATAATTGGTATAATACTCATGAGGGGTTATACCGGTATGCTTCTTGAACAGCTTTGTGAAATGAGCTTTACTGAGGCAGGCGGCCTTTGCCGTTTCGCTCAAATCAAACCTATCCAGCCAGTGGTTTTCTATGTATTCTTTCGCCTTTTCAATCTCATCTTTGCCGCGATAAACCCTCCTGTTGATCAAAAATGCCGCAACATAGATCACCCGTTTTTCGTCATCCAGAATAGGGAAAACCGTAATATCCTGATATACGGCCTCCACATCGAAATCCTGTATGCCGTACCGCTCCGCAATTTCTTCCAAAGGCACTTTGACATCCGGAAAAAAGGCAGTTTCTCCCTGAAAAACCCGCTTTAACACTGGGAGCTGGCCCGAGGCGACAATGTAAGAATCTTTAAATATATTGTACTTCCCGACAACCATATCAAAACTTACAGCATGGTATTCGTCCAGCATAGCCTGATTCACCAGCACCGATGTTCCGTCCGGGGCATAAACCTGAATCGGATAGGGGAAGCACTCGATCACTTTGGCAAGCAGTTCTTCCTTTCCAAAGAGCGATTGAAACGACTCTATAATGCCGTTTTGCCTGTCTTTCATACTACTTCCCACTTTGTACCTCCCTTTTAACTCTGCCGTCTTCAGGCTTTTCCGCGTCCTTAGGGAGCAGCCACATATTGCCGATTTTCTCGGCTCCCTTAATCCGTCCGGCTGCACAGTACAGCGTTACCATCCGCCCTCCGATGCCCCATTTTTCTCCTGCTTCCCTCACAGTCATATAATTCAGCATGGTATCCCCCAAATAGTTTTTTTTTACTATACTACAAATTTCAGTATATTTCTATGTTTAGAAATATACTGAAGACAGAGATGCGCATGAGTCGGTTGATATGGTTCAAAATCAAAAGGATTTCCGCAAGGCTCACCAAACGGTTTAATCTTTGAGGTACATTTATATGGCTACCGCCCGGTGGGGCAGCTCCGAAGCATAGAGGGATATACTTTTGATATGTTGGCTCCTTTATTACAAAACCCAGACCACTTTCATGATCTGGGTCGAGGATTTTGCATGGTGGGAGGTGGGGCGTATCATATAGTAAGCAAACATGGAATTAAGTTGGCCAAAGATTTTTAATAACGCCATTATTCTTAGAAGAAACCGCTGCTACCACATTTCTATCTGCAAACCTTCTACATGTTTAAAGTGTTCATCACGGATAACAATTATGTTGGTATCAAGAAGGTACCTACCAGTCGGAGATGTCAATTTTCTCACAATCCTTCTCAATAATTTCTTTTATTTCACATGCCTGGTTTTCTGTTAGTGTACCGGCAAACTTTAATAGTTCTTTACCAGTAACTCCGGTAGCTGGTGGGCTAACCAGTGAACGTACAAATTCAAGAACCTTTTTTTGCTTATCGAAGGGAAGATGCTCCAGTTCTTTTGATATTTCTTCTTGAATTAAACTATTTGCCATGTTTTCACCGCCTTATCTTAAAGTTTGGTCTCAATATATCCCTCCAGGGCTTCATTCAGGTTATTATATAGTTCATCCAGTGTATCCCTGTACTTTCGGTCCAGTTCCATTATCCTGCCGGAAATCCAAACCGATCACTTTGTCTGATAATATTAACCAACCTTATTTCTATTTTATCATGAAAGCTTGTCAATTCAACGTTTCCCTTACGACAATGCATGCCAGATGAGGACCAATTCAGACAGAATTTATTCTTGTCCTTGTGTAAACCAAGATATTTTTCATGATGACGATTATTTTCAAACTACACCGTCCCCCTCTTAGACCTATCAGATGTGCTGGCAAAAGCTTTCAGACAAACACTGGCATTTTCAAAAACCTCGGTTACATCTAACCATGATTCGCCATCCATGCTGAGAAAACCCTGTCCCGGTTCGGAACGGGCTTTACTGCTATAACCCTGAATCGGCATTTGAAGGGGGACAGGCCAATCCCACCCGGGTGTCGTAGCCTCCACCACTACCGAGAATTTCTGACCGTTCGTTAATTTTACGGGTGTGGAGAAGGCCTTTTGATAATATGATGGGTCAAGGACTTTGCCGCTTAAGCTTTTTACCAGCTTACCACTTCTGGGGTCGGAGTCGGTAGGATTTGTATATATATAAAGATTGTAAGATGAATCGGGTGATGCAACATACCAGCTTACTGCGCGTAACTCTTGCTCTGATGCTTGCTCTGATGTAGATGTAAAGATGTTGGCAAACCAGGCGGTTGGACTGCTAGCCCCTGCAGAATCACACCATCCCAGGGGATCATACTCGTAGATAACATTATAAATATTCGGGTTCATAACCCTGCTGAAAAGGGCATTATCTTTGCCTACCATCTGGTCATAATAGGAGATATAGAAATAACCTTTGTTACCCCAATTTGTACCCCAGCAGTTCTTTGCGATGAAAACTCCGGGGCCCGGGGGGAGGTTTTTAAACTTCCTGCGATCATAATTATCGTCCCATCCCACCAGGCAGACGGCATGATTGAATGAAAATTTCCACTCGTCACAATAAAAGGAAAAATTATTATCGTAATAGACTTCGTCAAAATAAATTGCAGTAGCTACAGCACCATATTTCATAATAGCCAGCTTAATATTGCGATTATCGGTGTAGCCATTTCTTGCCGGGATAAAAATAACTTTTCTCAAGTGCATACGTGGGCTCATTTCAACGCAGTTACCCGGACTATTTGGATCATAAGGGTCATCCTTTTCCAGTACCGGGCCGCTCCAACGAGCCAGATAAGCTGCAGACATGAGGAAATTCCCTGGTCCATTAGAAGGCCGATCAAATCCTTCCGGACATTCTTCACTGAGCAGGTTTTTCATATTATTCTCCGAGAAGTTCCATGTTTTCCCTGGAAGCAGGCATGATTCCAGAGACCCGTAAGCGGCAAAAGCCCATGCGGTACCGGCTGGACCTTCATTTTTTACGCTAGTAACTCTTCCCTCTTTACGTAGATCAAAACTAGATGGAAGGGCTGTTCCTCTCAGATGCGGAAAAACTTTCTTGCCGGTTAAATAACTCAAATTAACTGGTGGTGGAATATATTCTCTATACGGAATCTTGCCGGTTTGATGATCTTGTCCCTTTTTAATATCTTCAACATACTTTATGAAATCCGGATTTAACGACGCCTTGTTTATCCCCCGCTTAAACATCCATTTTCTTATTTTCAAATGGGTACCTCCCCTTAAATAGAAAATAACTTCAAATAAAACCTCTATTTATCCATTATAAGAACAGGAACCCAAAAGTATGTCTGTTAAAGTGCAAAATAGGTGAAGGTGAAGAAACTGTTGCGGTCATACTTGCGGGTACCCGCGAAAACTTTTATGAACATCTGAAGCATCTGAAGCGATACATGAAAGTAAGCAATATATCACTTTACCTCCAACGCCCGCTTTCTTGGGCAGTTATCTATGAATGGCAACATAAACGTCATCGCCAAATAACCCGCCAAAAATTGAAAAAAGCCGTTCCGCCAAAACGCAGGAACGGCAATATATATGGTATAAAATAGCGGATTATACTGATTCCCTATATCAGTGAAAGCCCCGGATACTTCCGAGGCTTTCTTCACATAATGCATTGGAATACTAAGATTCCTGACACTTAATAAATTATATGCCTAGAGGGACAAAAAGGGGACGGTTTTCCCGTGTTAATGCCTAAGCCTTTCGGATGATATGAAATGGCAAGCCGGTTATCCTGCATATTTGCCGCAGGCTTAATCCGTCATTTCTTTGCAACTATTACCCTTAAGATAATACCTACTGCTTTAAGAAGCCTCCCATATCTGCACCACTTCTTTAACTTAAGGACAAATCCCGGGCATATTCAAATGAAATAAACTGGCCATTACTCGTTTGCCGATAGGCAGTTTCCCGATGAGAATATTGCGAAATCTTTTTTGCACTCCAACCCTTAAAATTATTTGCCACTGTCTCCAGTACATCTAATTCATCATTTGAAAAAACGTCAGCCGAAAAATCAGCCAGGGCGCCGATTTGGGTTCCGTATTCGTCTTCAACTAGAGTAATATATACATCATCCAAACTTCCGTATAAATAATCGTACCAGAGGGGAACTGGC
>JAAYCQ010000142.1 GCA_012729715.1 Syntrophomonadaceae bacterium | reverse complement strand
GGTTGCTATTAATTTTGCAAATAAAAAGAACGTCCCTTTATTTGTGTTTGCCTTTGTTTGCCCCTTATAATAATGCACCCGGGGACGGCAACAAAAAGGTGTCAGGAGAACCGTCCCCCTGACCCCCTCATTAGATCCACTATAAATTACACAACTCTTTTCTAAAGGTAAACCAAACTTTAAAGAAGTCTGGTATTCGTATTCTGATATATTGATTATTAAATTGGTTTTTTGGGCTAAAAATCTTTCAATAAAGCCATAGGAACTTCGCTTAGTACTTGTTCCTTCCATTGTAAATGCCCATCCGTGGGCACAATATACTATCTTAGATTTGGTCGGGCATAAAAACAATGGAAATCTGGTAAGAAAACCGGCATAGGAACTATGTATATGAATAATATCGGGACATATTCTATTAATATTCATCCTGATAGCCAACATAGCTCTGACTAAACTACTAATGCTGTTGTTGCGCTCATAGTCGTAGGTATGCAGGTTTACATTTTTCAGAACGATAAGGTTATTGACCTGCAACTTTGGTATAATAACACCAATATTTTCTATGTCAGAACATTTGGATTGGTATTGAAGTACCGTATTTAGATAGGTTGCAATACCTCCTTTTATGCTCTCCACAATATGTACCACTTTCATAGCAAGTTCTCTCCCTTGGAATACCTGCCCGGTTAATTCACACTGGACACCGATCATTGGGCCGAATCATTCCCCTGGTTTATTAACCTTACATTCCGGGACGTTAATATGCTCCCTTGCACAGGATTACTGCGGGAATTGTTTTTATCAGGATTATTATATCCAGCATAATGCTGTGCTTTTTTACATAATAATTATCCAGCACCAGGCGCTGTTGGAAATTCAAATCACTGCGCCCGCTGACCTGCCACAAACCGGTTAGCCCCGGTTTTATACTTAATATTACATCAGCGTAAGGCCCCATGGTTGGTCTCTCCCTGGGCATATAGGGTCGGGGGCCGATGAAGCTCATATCACCTTTTAATATATTAATCAGCTGGGGCAGTTCATCCAGGCTGCTTTTTCTCAGCCACCGGCCACTTCGGGTTATCCGGGGGTCCTGGTTTTTCAGCTTGGCATAATGCAGCCACTCACATTCCCAGGCAGGATTAGCGGTAAAATAATCCTGCAGTGGCACTTCGTTACTACCGTACATGCTTCTGAATTTGTAGCAGGTAAATTCCTTTCCCCTCAGACCCAGCCGGGGAGCAGCAAAAATTACGTTTCCCGGTGAATCCCACCTGATAATTGCCGCAATCAGCAGCATCAGCGGCAAAAACAGTAACAGCAGTATCAGGCTAAACAGTATTTCTATTATTCTCCCCGCTATAGCCATAGACTTAAAACCGGTGGTTTCCCCGGGGCTCGGTAAATCCTGTATGGTTTTACATCTGTCGGACAGGCCTGCAGCGGGAGAGTAAGCAGCATTATCTGTTTTTTCTATCATGGGATTCCTCACTCCTGTTTTTGCAAGAAACTGAGCAGCCTCTGCAGTTCATCCGGTTCCAAAGGGACACCGGCTTTTCTCCCCGGCCAGCCCTTAATATATTCAGCTCCCTGCAGCCAGCGTATAGCCGTCCGGGAACAGCTGCGGTCATCCGTAGCCATGGACAGGTAGAGGCAAGCCTTCTCCGTATCCCCCATCAGCAAAGCTGATTGTCCTGCTGCCAGGT
>JAAYCQ010000141.1 GCA_012729715.1 Syntrophomonadaceae bacterium | reverse complement strand
GAGGGGGTTAGCTTATGCGGGTCAATACCACAGATTTGCAGAATGCCTTTGGAAAATATCTTTCCCTGGTAGAGAAGGAAGATATTATTGTTACCAAAAACGGTAAGAGCGTGGCCAAACTGATTCGATATACTGAACCTGATTATTTTCTAGTTCACGAAGAAGCAAAAGGTTATAAAACTGCCAGGAAAATCAGCTATGACGAATACATGGAACTGGTCGATTCGTCTGACCAGAGGTTTGAACTTATCGATGGCGAGATTTATCTGCTGGCGTCACCAAGTTTTAAACATCAGATTGTGGTTAACGAAATATCGGGTCGTTTATATAACTATTTTAAAGGAAAGTCCTGTCGCTCATTAACTGCGCCCTTGGATATAAGGTTGTTCGGATTTGCGACCAAGTTTGAAGAAGATCCCAATGTTGTCCAACCGGATATTGTTGTTATCTGCGATATAGACAAGATCAATAAGTTGGGCAAATACGAGGGTATACCTACACTTGTGGTTGAGGTATTATCTCCATCAACTAAAGGCAAAGATATGGCTACAAAATTAACCCTGTATATGAAAAGCGGTGTTTCCGAATACTGGGTGGTAAATCCTGAGAATAAGAACATTTTGCAGTATTCCTTTTCCCCAGAAAGGAGTATTGATAGCCTAAAAAGCCTTGAGGTGGAAGATACTATAGAATCAAGTGTTTTTCCAGAACTTAAGATACCCCTGGCAGATATTTTTGCCGATATATAGATGCCCTGGGATTTGTATATAATTATGCCTTAATAAAAAAGGGGGATTGAACCGCAACAGCGGCGATACAAATAATAATAAATCCACAGCCAATTACAAGAAAGTCCCCGCGCAATCCTCGGATAATTCCTGTAGGAGCGCCCGGGTTTCCGCAGTGGCGATGCCCGTTACTTCCAGCCTATGATCAGCCTGAAACTCTGCCACCACATCTCTGGTTTGTTCGTCATACACCTTGTTTGCCCGGCAATTATAACCCAGTGCGATAAGGTGCTGTTGCATTTCCAGGACATCATCGCCGGTAAACCCTTCCTTTAAAAAAGGTATTTCAAAGGATTCAGCCATCGACTTCAAGTGCCGCAATCTCTCATCAATGTTTTCCGGGGTGACTTTATATGCTCCGGCCTCGAGCCCATTACATATCAAATCTCCGCCTGCCGGTGCATAATGTACCCTATCCTTATAATTGTCAAGATTGTCGACAAAGCCTTCCAGGTCGGTAAACATGTGAATCTCAGCATTGTCGTATTTTAATATACTGAGCATGATATCTTTATGGATGGCCAAATAATCATCGACCGTACCTTCACAGACCAGGTCATAGGTGTTCAGAATGCTTATACAGGGAACAATAAACACAAATTTGATCTCGGGATTCTCTTTTAGGAAGGGAATAATATTTTGCTCAATATTATTTTTAGCTTTTGTACGGTAATCGATAACAGAACTCTTATCAGCTACCTTGCCATGACGGACGTAGAGGCTGCGGGCAACCGCCAGGGTACTGTATATACTGGTGCTCTGGCTCCTGTCCACCTCAAAAACTGTTTTCGCGGGAATCTTATCCCGCTTGGTATCATTTCCCGGCTGAAATTGATCGCCTAACCAGCTAATCAGTATATAGGCGCTTCTCTTAGATACGTTTTTATTTAAAACATATTTAACATCATCGATTGGATTGGAGTTATAGAGATATAATGGGATGTCGCCTTCATACTCCATGTGTAAATGGGGAAAGTTTAACTCGTAATAAATGGTTTGCAGTTGGTTCCTTTTTAAAGATTCCCGTAGAAACAGGGTATAAATGTCGGGTCTGCCCGCTGATTTGCTTAATGAGACAACCTTAAGTCCAGACTGTGCACCTAGTTTATCGCTGGAAATAAAGTTTGATAACGACGAACCGACGATCACCGCCTCAGTAGGAGTGTTTTTAACGCGGCCAATCAGCCAATACATAGCGTATTCCTGGGTATATTTATAGTAAGGCTTCATTTTGGAAAGCGGTGAGTGATATTGCATAAACGGATCAACGATAATGTTGATTATCATCAATACCAACAGGCATACTAATGTAGCCCCCAAAACAAAAGCGACCCATTTCTTGTTGTTCATCACCACACCCCTTAAAATGCCTGGTAGATAAAGGCCGAAATCGACGACATGGACAGTATAGAGCACACCAGCAGAATCACGGTGAACACGGCGTTGACCACCGTGGGTTTAAACTCGATCTCATGCAAATTCTTAAACAAAAGGATAATGACAAAGGTGAAAGCCAAAAACAACATCAAATCAAGTCCGTTGACCCATGCACTGGAGTTTACCACATGAAGCAGGCTTCCCAACCCGGTGATTACCGGCACCTCAAAACATTCCAACAGGGTTTGCGTAATCGCCGGAGTTTGAAACTCCGCTATTCTTTTGATAATGGTAAAACCCTGGATGATAGAATCTGCTCTGAAAAACACCCAGGCAATGTTGACAAATAAGAAGGTTACAAACCATTGCAGGGCCTTATGCATCTCATTCCATTGGATTGTAAACCTGTTGGTCAAGACACTGGCCAGGCCATGCAAAAACCCCCACAGAACGAAGGTCCAATTAGCTCCGTGCCAGAAACCGCTGATCAGAAACACGATCATGATATTGACGTAAGTGCGGATTGATCCTTTGCGGTTGCCGCCCAGCGGGATATATATATACTTGGTCAGGAATCTGGTTAAGGTAATATGCCATCTTTTCCAGAAATCCTGGATCGACAGAGCTTTATACGGTGAATTAAAGTTGATTGGCAGCTTGATATTGAACATCAGTCCAATACCTATGGCCATATCAGTATAACTGCTGAAGTCAAAGTAGATCTGGAAGGTATAAGACAGCATTACAATGAACGCATCCAGAGAGGTTAATGATCCAACCGAACCATAGCCCCAGGTCACCGCTTTGGCAAAAACATCGGCAATAAAGATTTTTTTGGCCAGACCAATGGCGAACATCAAGATACCATATGAAAAATTCTCGTAGTTTATACTATGATTTTTCTTTTCGTTAAGCTGGGGCATGAATTCGTTATGTAAAACGATAGGCCCGGCAATCAAGCGAGGGAAAAAGGCCACAAAAACCGCATAGTCCAGGAAATTGTAGTCAGTCGTTTCGCCCCGGTAGGAGTCAACCACGTAGGCAATTTGCTGAAAGGTCAGGAAGCTGATACCCAACGGTAGGATGATATTTTTCAGCTCAAATGAAGCCTGAAACGCCAGGTTCATATTCTCGATAAAGAAATTGAAGTATTTAAAGTAAAACAGTATCAGTAGATTTAAACTGATTACAATAAAAAGAAGCCATTTTTTTTGCGTAGCAGTTCGCCCGGAGGCCAGCAATAGTTTGGAAAAAAAGTAGTTTAGAAGTATACTGGCGCAAATGATATAAAGATATCTAAAGTTGAAATACGAATAAAAAACCAGGGACATGACTAGCAGCAGAGCTTTGGCCAGCAAGTTCCATCCTAATTTATGCAATTGATAATAAGCGATTAATGTAAATGGCAAAAATGCCAGCATAAATATGTACGAGTTGAACTGCAATTCCGTACCCCTCTGAATAGTCATTCGCGACTATAAGAATTGTCGTATACTCGACTATATTATCACATGAATGAGGGTCCGGGGTAGTAGGTCAAGGCCTTAAAGATATGGTTATGAAATTAAAATTGTACATGAAAAGCGGGGTTTGGGTTTTTATCGATCAAACCGAAGTCCGGAATATGTTGAATTCCAGTGTGCAGAGTTGCATAATCTATTTCTGTACAATTATGCCATAATGAAAAAGGGGAATTGAAATGGGCTGCACGAAAGCATATGTTGAGTGGAATGGATTTGAGGGAACGGTAACCATTAATGAACCGGTTTTACGTTACCCTGGTAACCCGATATTAACATGCCATGACGTCAATAAAATATGGGGTAATGATGCTCATTTATATACCTATACGGTTCATAATGCAGGAATGGCCGAAGTGGCTGGCGCAAATGGCAACACTCAAACCATAATGCTCTTTCGTTCCCACATCGCTGATGGTCGTAGTGTAATAGGAAAAGCTGTAAGTGAGAATGGCATAAATGGTTGGAAGGTTGACCCCAGACCATTTTTATTACCTGCCACAGAGAATGACATGTTTACTCAAGGTGTAGATATTGCCTCCATTATCGAATCTGAGGCCGGCGGTGTGGAAGATATGAGGGTTAATCCCGTTGGAGGCGGCTTATATGTATTGACTTACAGTGCCTACCACGGACAGATTACTGATAGAGTCAAGGTTATGATAGCTGTAACCAGGGACTTTAAGACTGTTGTTCGCTATGGTCCAATATCTGAACAGGATATGCGCAATGTGGTTATATTTCCTGAACCTGATAAGAATAAAAAATGGATAGCCCTGCTGCGTCCAAATGACAAAACCCGGGAAATCTCCGGCACTGGTCATATTGGTGGCTCATTTGGGGAAATATGTACAGGTTTCGCACCAGGTCCTACCGGACCATGGGAGCTCGGTAATGTAATTATGAGAAGCGGTTACGGGCCGAGTTCATTCCAAGCTAAGATTGGTCCAGCTGCCCCGCCTATCAGGACTCAATATGGGTGGTTAAATATCTTTCATGGAGTACGTTCAACCATGGCCGGTAATCCTTATACTCTGGGTGTGGCATTCCATGACCTGGAAGACCCAACCAATCCCAGTAAACTTCGTATTAGTGCCAAACCGTTATTAATGCCTGGGGCAAGTGATTGTTTAGTAAGTGAGAATGATTATGTCCATGTTCCTAATGTAGTGTTTAGCTGCGGGGCATTGGTTGGTAAGGACAATACGGTAGCTATATATTACGGCGGTAATGATACCGTTATGAATGTCGGTCTGGCAAATATACAAATTCTAAATGAGATGTGTAATATTTTCCCCCTGGACCCATTGACCGGGAAACATCTATATTCTCTATAAAAGCTAACACTTGGATAAAAATAACCAAGGAGACGGGGGGATGAACCCGTCTCATGGTCACTCTTCACAGTAGGGTAGATACTTTTTCACCTTACGTCTGGGCTTGCAAGATATCTTGCAAGTGGACCGGGGGCGGCAAGGATATATGGGTGGACATGGCCGTGGTGGACAAGGTGGATGTGGCGGACACGGCGGTACCGGTGGACACGGTGGATGGGGTGGACAAGGCGGCACCGGTGGACAGGGTGGTACGGGTGGACGTGGTGGCGGAATTGGCGGTGGGAATTGCTGGTTGAAAAACCGGGTAACTTTCTCCAATTTTCTAAGGAGAAGCCATTCTTTCATAATTACTGTTTCCAGGGTTTCATTTACGACCACATTAAAGTCTATTATAATATCCGGCGGGGTACATGATGATATATGACAAATAAAATGCTGAATTTTCTCCGCTTCCGCATTCAGCAAATGAGACAAAGCAATTTCTTCCAAAGCGATAGAATCCAGAAGATCGATAAGTGCATGGTGTAAATCAGGACGATGATGCTGAGGAGGAAATTCAGGCATAGTCATACTTTTCAACGCCTTTCTAGTTTTGGTTGCTTACTATAAATATTCAATCTGTTGGTTATTTGTTAATAAAAAAGACACTATTCTTTGCAAACCATAATATTTAGCATTTAGAAAGGCATTTTCGAGATAGTATTATTCCGTGGAGTGTCATCCTGAGGCAAAGCCGAAGGATCTTAAAGGTTCTTCGCTAACGCTCAGAATGACATTTTAGATTTTTTCATTATGCAAAACCCTCAGAATATCTGGCTCCCGTTTGAAATCTAGGAAAAATAAAATGGGTTATTTGACCAAGTGTAAACTTTGCCAAATAACCCTGGAATTAAGACCTTATACTATAATTTATTAAACGGGGGGAATATCCAGGATGTCTTCTAATTTAAACTCCAGCAGCATTTGGTTCTTTAGAACAGTTTGCAAAGACCGTCTTACTTCACGGTTAACAGAGAGTAGTCCCGAAATGGAATGTGCTGTTATCGTTAGACCAGGAAGAGTACCTAATACAGCCTGTAGTTTTTCACCCTCAGCATTAATAATATGGGCCAAACCAAGTTCTTCTAATGCTACGGAAGCTAATAACAGGTTTATAACTTGAGTTCTATCAATGTTTATTGATGGGGTAATAGTTGGAATAGTTGGTAATGACATTACTTAATCCCTCCTTTTTACATAATCTATCTTATAAATATGTTAGTTTAGAGAACCTTGTTACATTTCGATATATCTCATTTCCAAAAACCACAGTTTAGTTACTTTGTAAAATTTTCCTGAACTCAGGTTTAAGATATTTTATACGATCAGCCAGGGCAGGGTGCACATTTATCAGTTTTGTAATAGTTTCATGAGCCGGTATAAAATTATTCGAAATGATTAACGCCTTAAGATATGCCAAAAAGGCTTCCTCTTCATTTTTTAATTCCTCAAAACAAAGCCCTACATAAAACCAGGCCCTGAAACTGCCCAACCCCTTGATAGTTAAATAATTAAGGTTATTTTCTCCCATTTCAATACATTCTCGGAAACAATCTAATGCTTCCTGATACATCTTTTTGTAATAAAGGATTACTCCCATATAGAATTTAAGGTCTACGTAATCAGGAAACATGTGGACTGCGGATTTAATACCCGGCCACGCCCCTTCCCAGCTTCCGGTTTCCATTAAAATCGAATACTTCAAACTATAGAGCATCGAGGGGGGGGGAATAATCCCTTCGCCTATAAATAATTTAATAGACTGATTAACATGCTCAAAGGCTTTATTAAACTCATTGCTGCGATAGTACTCTGCTGCCAGATAATAATGGGTCCAGGCATGATTTTTTTCTTCTTCTAATTCTCGTAATAACAAACTAACATTCCTCTTAAATTTCTGTTTATTCTCTACCTGTGAGTTCATATACCCGTAATGATAAATTTTTAAATCTAAAAACCCCACCCGGTTTTGTTCATAAGCAGAGGAAAGGTTAAGCCATTCATGGATTTTATTTTCAAAGCGAAAACCCATATGGTTCCTGAATAACCGGGGTTGGGCTATTTGCACAACCTCATCATGATTAACCTTTTCACCATAGAAATTAATAAGCGGGACTGAGAGAGCATCATAATCATCAAAGAGCACCTGATTATTTAGCTGATTCCTGTTTTCTGCAGCCACTTCCTCATCTGCATCCAGCCATAAAACCCAATCCTGGGTAACTTTATCCAGTCCGAAGTTGCGGGCCTCGGCAAAGTTGTTATTCCATGGGTAGGGGAAGACCTGGGCGTTATAGGAACGGCAAATTTCTATGGTTTTGTCGGTTGACCCGGTATCGACAATGATAATTTCGTCTACCAGGTTTATTACGCTATCTAAACATCTTTTTATACAGTTTTCTTCATCCTTCACGATCATTGCTAAAGACAGGCTTGTTTTGTTTGGACTCACAAACAGGCACCTCCTAATGAGCAATGCGAATTGTAGAGAAGGTTTACTTTTTCACCAGGATTAAACGGTCGGTCAAATTAAACCACCATATATTGGGATTATAAATAACGTTGATTGAGCATATCTTTCCGCCCAGTTCCACAAATTTGGCTTTCCACCACCCCCGGGGCTTAATATTTATGTGGGTAGGATCAATATCATCCGGTTCATGTCTGGTTACAACGTATACTAAAACCCAGTTGCTGGAAACACGTAATAATTCGGCACAGGTTTGGTCAGCTAATTCTTCGGGAATATGTTCTAAAACATCGAAAATGGTAACCAGGTCAAACTCGTTGTTGTTATAAATCAGATCCGAGGCCAACCCAAGTTTTACCCGGCCGTTAACTTCTTCCGGTACTTTTGATACTGCATACTCGGAGGCATCAATACCGTAGGCATCAACTCCCCGGTCATAAAGAGCTTTAACTATAAAGCCCTTGGCACATCCTACATCTAACGATTTAGCCGGGGCAAAATGTTTTATTATATGTGCTGCTGTTTTTTCTACTTCCCCGCCAATTCTTTCCCAGGAATAATCTACATAGTTACTTTTCCCTGACTGGCATCCCCGATCAAAATAGTCCTGGTCATAAAAAGATAAGTCAGAGCAACCTGACACTACTTAACCCCCTCCCCATTACTTACCCTTGGAAAAAACCAGTGTTTAATAAATCCAAAGGGTGCTAACTCACTTAAAAACTCATAATATCATAAGATATTAAAATGGATTTCTATCTTCATAATATGTATTGAAGACAAAGGCGTGTGTGCAGAATCATTCAGAAAGGATCTATTACCAAGAAAGGTGATTAAGGAGAATGCGACTTGACAAGAGAGTTAACTACGGATTCTAAAACAAAGGATAATAAATTTAGTGCTGAAATGATGGAAATAGTAAGGATTATGAATTCTAAAAAATATAAGGCTATAATACTCTATCTTATTCCTGAAAATGAGCATCCTAAACAAGAATTAACCCAACTCTTGAGTGAAATGGCTTCCCGGGGCTATCTGGTTTTTATAGCCAAGCCATCGAATTCAGGGGGTATTGAGACGTTGAAGGAAAACCTGATTTTAGTTCATCAAGGTTTCTGCCTCATTCCGATCCTAAAAAGCCTTTCCGCTATCATATTATCAACGCAAAACATCCATTCGGATTGGGCTGAAGTTTTACATCATAAACTACTTTGGCTCTATATTGATATGGACACTCCCTTTAACACATCGGAGGACATTTATAACCAGGCAGACCTGATTAGTTATTTTTCAACCACTTCGGTTATTGAGAAATTTTCCTCTAATAGTAAAGGGCTAAGTCTTAAACTGGGTGAGGAAAATCAAGTCAACGTAGATTTAATAGAAAAAAGAATAAAGTCTCTGCCGCTCGGTTGGCTACCTTATGCCAATCTTAATCTTCTAGGGAAGGTTGCCGTAATGACGGCGACATTTTTCGATTTTAGCGGAGAGTATTTTTATAATGGGGGAGCTGAACGGTATTTACTCGATTTGGCGGAAATCTGCGAGGAGCTTAATAGTCAATTAATTGTTTTTCAATATGGGTATTACCCCTGGATGCGGCGCCTTAAAAATATAGACATTGTATCTTTAAGTCGACATGGAATAAGGGCTGAAGGCTGGATATTAAAATGTGCCCGGGACTTTAACCAGGTATTTTATGAACAAGTTCAGGAGAGAACAGCACTTAATATCTACTCAGCCTTTTTTGAGGCCTGGCCACTAGCAGCTACTCCCAATATAGGCATAAGTCATGGAGTTTCCTGGGATAACCCGTACAATGACTACGGAAATGCAGTAGAGTACTGGCTGATGAACCAGCGCTATATTGATGGAGCTAAAGCCTGTGAAGAGCTAATTTCGGTAGACACTAATACCGCCAATTGGATGCAAACGATAGATTTTGATCTTGGTCAAAAGACTAAATTGATTCCTAACTATGTTAATCTGTCAGTATTTAAGCCGGCAGAAGATTATCTGGAAAAAAGGGATAGAACAGTGATTCTTTATCCCCGTCAGCTTTATTCTGCTCGGGGACTATATCTGGTTCTGGAGATTATAGATGATATTTTAAAGAAATATCCTGAAGTTGAATTTCATTTTGTGGGCAGAGGGGGAGAACAAGATATTAATCAGGTTATTGACAGGCAACGAAAATGGGCTGAAAGGGTGAAGTATTATCCCCTGTTAATGGAGGAAATGCCGCAGGCTTACCAGGCTGCGGATATTTCTCTAATTCCGTCGGTTCACAGTGAAGGCACCAGTTTATCCTGTCTGGAGGCAATGGCTTCCGGTAATGCGGTTATAGCCACTCGAATTGGTGGATTATCGGATTTGATTATTAATAACTTCAATGGTTTTTTGATTGATCCCCGACCAGAGGAGCTAAAGCAGGCCATTATTAATTTATTAGATAATCCGGAGCAATTAAATTTATTTAAAAAAAGAAATACTGAAGTGGCCCTGGCTTTTTCCAAGGACCTTTGGCGCAAGCGCTGGCTGTCTTTACTTAAAAATAAAATAGATAAGACACTCATAGATAAAGTTGAAAATAACCGAACGGTAGAAATTAAACTCCTGAGTAACCCGGTCGATTATGGTAAATTGGGGGAATTAATTATTTCATTATTAACCAATGGAGACCTGGTCTATGTTCGCTCCAGTGAAATGCCCGACCCTGAATTAAGCTTTGCTCGAATTCAATGGCTATCACCCGAAACGCCATTATTTCCCCCCTGTGATTTGATTATCGAATGGTAAGGAGAATTTTTATGAAAGAAGGTTATCCTAGAGTACTCCTGGGAAGTCCAGTTCGCCAGAAGGCTGAAATATTAAGTAACTTTTTATTAAGCATTAAGGAGTTAAGCTTAAGCACCATTGACGTTGATTTTTACTTTATTGATGACAATATCGAGGAAGAATCGAGCCAGTTACTTGTCTCTTTTGCTACTGAGAACCCGAATACGTTAATTACCAAAGTGGAAGATGATAGGCCGTATATCTGTAATGAGAGTACCCATATTTGGGAGGAAGAACTTATTTGGAAAGTAGCAGAATTTAAAAATAGCATTATTAACAAGGCACGGGAAGATGATTATGATTATTTGTTTTTGGTTGATTCTGATTTAGTGCT
>JAAYCQ010000140.1 GCA_012729715.1 Syntrophomonadaceae bacterium | reverse complement strand
ATGAAAATACAAGCATGGTGGTCAGAACCATAACCATCCCCGTAGCCACATATAACAAACTGTATAATTCTTCGCCTTGTCTGCCCCGCAGGTAAAAAGCCGAGCCCAGGAATATCAGGACCAGCGGTATTATATGTGCATAGTTTGACGATATACTCGCCAACAGTGTTATCACCAACCACACCTGACAAAGGACAACTGCAATGGCACTGCGCATCCGATAAGCCAGGGGAAAAGCCAGCAGGAATAAAATCAGCAAATGTAACCAGGGTATTAGTGGATGAGTTTTACTGAAGTCACTAATAGTCCATGCCAGCAATAATAAAATGGTCAGAATGGTTACGGATTGCTCTCTGGTAACCCAGGCCATCAGAAGAACTCCCAGTGCCCAGAATAAAATCCCATTTGGATAATAAGCATTGATGTTATAAATCTGGGCAATTAAAAATATGGCTGCTCCGAATAATATTCCGCCCAGTAGCAGCAAACTGTTGCCCAGCCATATATTATTCTTTTCATAACGATATTTATAAGCAAAATAGTGGCAGGTAAACAATGTCGATAGAATCAATATCAACTTGACAGCAACTGGAATAACCGGCCAGTTAGCTGCGAAAAACAGAATGATACCAACCCCCAGGAGGATAGCACCCAGCATGGGCAAAATAGAATTGGCACGAAATTCAGTTTCAGGGTAGCGACTGGATAACAACTGCGCCTGTTCAGGATTGATTAATCCTTCACTATGCCATAATTCAATCTCTTTCTTAATCCAGGAATTCCGGCTGATGTTAACCCCCCCTATTCTAAATAACAACCTCCGTTAAATTAGTATTCTGCATAACCATAAATTATCCTTTTTGCCAAAAACATCCTTGCGATTGGTGGAAAGAGGGCACGGAACGACACAGGGGTCGTTCCCTAGACATTTAATTGACCTGTAGGGAACGGCCCCGTGCCGTTCCGCTAGACCTGACGTTACGTATCTTTCTAGTACGGCAGGGATAATACTTGATAATGATACTGCAATGAGACTGGAAGAAATAGCCCAGGAACTCCTAAATAATAAGGTTGAGATTTTGGTACTAAATTATAATGAATTGGTTGCTTAGTGAATAGGAAACCTGTAGTTAGAGATTATTTTATTCCTCTGCTTATAAACAAGCAGAGGAATTTTTGTTGAAGTCAGCATGCAATTCGTAAATTGCATCAAAGACTACCAATAATTTTTACTGGTAAACAAAGCCGTGCAGGATTATAATTATAAGTTGTTCGGTAAGAATATATACAGAACAACTTAAAACTTATCCAGTCTGTAATGGAAGGAAACGGCTATATGAAACAAGAGTTTATCAGGAATTTGGCAATTATTGCCCATGTAGATCACGGTAAAACCACTCTGGTGGATGCGATGTTAAAGCAAAGCGGAGTTTTTCATGAACGTCAGCAAGTAGAAGAACGGGTAATGGATCGTAATGATCTGGAGCGTGAGCGCGGAATTACCATAATGGCTAAGAATACGGCCATATTGTATAATGGCTATCGCTTAAATATAGTTGATACACCCGGGCATTCCGATTTTGGTGGGGAAGTTGAGCGCATTGTACAAATGGTAGATGGGGTATTGCTACTGGTTGATGCCCTGGAAGGCCCCATGCCCCAGACCCGTTTTGTACTGAAGAAAGCGTTGGCCGCAGGACTTTTTCCTATTGTAATTATCAATAAGATGGATAGACCTCAAGCTCGTCCGGAAATAGTACTGGACCAGGTACTGGACCTATTTATTGAGCTTAATGCCAGCGAAGAACAGATTGATTTTCCGGTAGTATACACCAACGCTCGTACTGGCCGGGCATCGCTTGATGCGCATGGTCTTGGTGAAGATTTAAAGTCGCTATTTGATATGATTATTGATAAAATACCTGCTCCCGGCGGAGATAGTACGCAGCCCTTGCAGTTGGGGGTTAGCATGGTTGACTATGATTCTTATGTAGGACGCCAGGCAGTAGGGCGGGTGCACAACGGCAGCCTACATCTGCGCCAGGAAGTAGTAGTAGCGTCTGACGGTACTATCGGAGACCACCAGCGGATAGCAGGTCTATATGTTTACGACGGTTTGAAAAAGGTCCCGGTAGAGGAGGCTCAAGCCGGGGAAATCGTGGTAATTGCGGGTCTACAGGATTTCAATGTCGGGGATACTATCTGCGACCCTGAAGAGGTGCGGCCACTGGATTTTATTGCTATTGACGAGCCTACCGTAGCAGTTGCTATGCAGGTAAACAAAAGCCCTTTTTGCGGACGTGAGGGAACTTATGTTACATCTCGTAAACTGGGTGAACGCCTGCTGCGAGAGTTGGAAGCAGATGTAAGTTTAAGAGTTGCTTCCACCGATTCCCCTGATACTTTTATGGTTTCAGGCCGGGGCGAATTGCATCTTTCCATACTGATTGAGACCATGCGGCGCGAAGGCTATGAATTCGAGGTTTCCCGCCCTCAGGTAATTGAAAAGATTATTGACGGGCAGCGCTGTGAGCCGGTCGAAGAACTGGTGGTAGAAGTACCGGAAGAATATGTGGGTATTGTTATGGAAAAATTGGGTTCTCGCAAAAGCGAAATTATTAATATGACCCAGAGAAGTGATGGCATTACCTATATGGAATTCCTGGTTCCCACCCGGGGACTGTTTGGATTTCGCTCCGAATTTCTAACTGATACCAGAGGGTTGGGGACTATGTATCATCGTTTTCACAGTTATATCCCTTACCGGGGTGAAATTACTACTCGTCAGCGTGGCTCTTTGGTAGCTCATGAGCCGGGTGATACTACTGGTTATGGCCTGGAAAATGCTCAGGAGCGGGGCGAACTCTTTATAGAGCCAGGGGTAGCTGTATATCGGGGTATGATAGTAGGAGAAAACTCGCGCCCCAATGATCTGGTGGTCAATGTATGCAAGAAGAAACACCTGACCAATATCCGCAGTTCTACTTCCGATATAGCGATAAAGCTTAGCCCACCGCGGGTTATGAATCTGGAACGCTGTCTGGAGTTTATTACTGATGATGAGCTGGTTGAAGTTACCCCGGCATCTATTCGTATGCGTAAAAAAGTTATTTAATTAGAAAATAGAATCTTATTTCACGCGGATCGCGTACCCATAGGGCACACTGATGTTCGCTTATCGCTCACTATTAAGGGAGCGGATTATATTAGGATTTACGCGGATTTTTTAATAAATATTATCCATAAGGCGAATCGCAGAATAATCATGTGTAGGGAACGGCCCCTGTGCCGTTCCGCCATGGGTTAGAAACAAAATATGGCTGGTTAATAAGAAAACAATTTTTTTGTCATCCTGAACGAAGTGAAGGATCTTTCACCGAAATATTATATCAGATCCTTCGCTACGCTCAGGATGACACCCACGAAAGCCACGGGAATTTTCATTGACCGTGTGCCCTTTAAGACATAAGTGCCCTTTAAGGCCTCCTATTATGGGGGGCAATTAGAATAGAAAGCGGTAGACTCTCGGATAGAATAGTCTACGATCGACTCGCTGTTAAATAAATCCCTCAGCAAGTCAGCCTGTGTACATAGGGAGATACCATCAATATGTCTTCGATCCATCAAGAGGTATTCAGGGCCGAAGTGAATATAGGGCCCGGACCCTACGGCGCAGAAAACCTTGAACCCGGCCTGTTGCAAATAGCGGAAGCGGGCATCTTCCGGGGAAACCCGACTGCCAAAGGGATAGATATAAACCTCGCTGGGCCCGACCAGGGGCTCAACCTCAGCTTTCCACTTCAGGGTATCCACCGCCAGCCTTTCCAAACTGATTTTAGGAGTATCCAAATGTCCATATCCATGCGAGGCAAAAGACCAGCCCGTAGCTTTCAAGCGTTGAATTACGGCTCTGGCTTGCTTTTCTTCATCCGCATAGGCTGGGGAATTGCTATCGTTGGTACGGTAGCCCAATACCCCCTGGTAGCCGGTTAGCGCAATGATCCCCTTGGCTCCTTTATAGGAAAAGTCCGGATGTTTGCGGACAAATTCATCGAGGATGGGTATAATCTCGTTATCATAGGCGATGATTTCCTTTTGGGCTGGATTCACCGAGTATGTAGCGATATTTCCTTGTTTATCAAGCACCAGTTTAAATACGGTTCCATTTTGAATCATATATGGGTAGTAATTGAGGTCGTCAATCGACAGGATCAAAGGCTTTTTACCGGGTGGCAGCCGCAGTTCCCTGAGGGCTAGTACGGTAGCGCCGTTTACTGTACGTTTCTCCAGGATGTCGTTAATATTAACCAGGATATAGTTATTTTTATATAAGGACTCGATAATAAGATTGAATTCCCGAATTGTTACAAACCAATCATTAAACCCTTTAGACATTGCATCCTGATCAAAAGCCAGTTCCGGGTAGGCAATCAAAGGATGGAAAAAAATATGCTGAATCGGGCCGCGATAGATAACCATCTGCTCCAACTGCTTCCGATACTCCTCCTGTTTGGCCACCAGGAGCGGATCATTCGGGTAAATCTGCAGGGTAGCCTTAATTATGTTCCCGGCCTGCGTCACTTCGTAATGATTGGCAAGTTCCTGCGCATATATGATGTTCCGGCATTTAGTCAGGTTTCCCGGCTTTATACCGATCTGGCTAAGCACATCAATACGGCTGTCTAGCAGGTCCTTGTTTAATTGTTGGGCCAGATAATCCCCAGTCCATAGTTCCAGCCCGGCTTCAGTCTTTTGACGGAAATAGCGTGAAGCGTCTTTTCCCATTGCACCGGGCAAATTCGCACAGGTCTTGTAGTACCACAACTTGGCCTGGCGGTATTGATCCTGTTGAACCAGCGCCACGAAACGGTCTGCGGCCCGATTACCGTACCAGTTCATCCCATAGGGATAAAGAACGGCCAGAAACATCATGACCATTCCCAGGATCGCAAAGATCATCGGCACCTTATTCTTCAAGCTTGCCACCATACGATGTTTAAGTATTACATTCAATATTCGACTCCCCATTTTATTCTAAGCGATTAGGATACACCGATAAATACTCCTTCAACCTTAATTGCCACGATTCCTGTCACAAGCTATCCGATCTGCTAATATTGTGTCTAATTAGAAATACGTCATTGAGTATTCGCTACTTACACCGGGGAAAAACTGGCATTATACAGCAACATATTTTAGAGTTTTGCATAATTCAATATTCCTTATATGTCACTCTGAGCGATAGCGAAGAGTCTCAGATCCTTCGGCTTTGCCTTAGGATGACAACCGTAAATTGCCAGGCAATTTGCGAGAAATACTAATTATGCAAAATCCTCATGTAGTTACTGATTTCTATAAATACGTGGAGCGATTACCAATAATTTTTACTGGTATGTCAGGTCGTGCCGGATTATGGTTGTGGTAATTGCGGGTTTTCAGGGTTTCAACGGTGGGGATACTATTTGCGATAAGAGGTGCGGAGACTATATGGCGCCAAGGTTATGAAAGGAAATTATTGACGGGCAGCGCTGTGAGCTGGTAATTAGAATAAAAAGCGGTAGACTTGCTCTGTTGTGCGAAATAAACGATGAGCATAACATAGGAGGGATGGCAATCGCCCATTTAGTATCCCCTATTTTAGGGGTTTGGCAGCAGCTTTGCTGGTTACACCATCTCGGAAGCTTTTTCCTGAGCTTACCAACTCGTCTGTATGGTGCAGGGTTGCTGATTTAGCCAGGCGGTTAAAATAGTTTCCTATCAGTGGCAGCATGGCAAGACGGGAGAGGGTATATATAGATTCTGTTCCCGGGACGCTTATGGGTATAATCTTCAACGGACTTTCAATATTACCTATAAGAGATTTTATTTCTTCATTAATTCTTACTACGATATCCGGATACTTATTTCCTACACAATAAACCTCATTACCATCCGGGGCTTTCCCCAGGTATATAAGCTCCCTTTTCTTTTCACTTTCCATATTGCCAAAGATAGAAGAGCTTTCCAACTGCTCTTCCTGATCCAGATAACCCAGTCCAACGGCTAAGGCTTCAAAGACCCCGGTTCGGGCTACAAATAACAGGTTCATTGCAGCACCTCCATAAGTCTGGTTTTGCCGGCTTCCCGTACCAGGTTTACCAGCTTAGGGTAGGCTTGCAGAATACCAATTCTAATCAACGGGCGACCCAGGGCAGGGAGGGAGGGACCGCGGGACAACCAGCCTCCGATACGCAACCACGTATTAACATAGGGCATGGTGTCCACGAAGCGAAATTTATCAGTCAAATTCTGTGCATCTACCAAACCAGATAATAGACCTCCGGAATTCCCATTTTTTGTACCCAGTACATGAATATCGTTACCGTCGGCATCAGTTCCTACCCTTCTAATTTTGCCGAAATCATTCTTTGTGGTTTTGTCAAAATAGGGGAGGTTAATAATTTTCTCTATAGGTGGTGTTTCTGACGATTCCAGTTTGCCTGCATGTATATGGGCGGCTACAACTGAGGAATGACTTCCACCATAATCAAAATATATAACCTTAATAGTAATCACCTGCTTTTGAAAGATTCTAGTGCTTAGTTTGTCCGGTAAATTTCGTATAATGCATGGATACCAAATGGCTACCCGGTGATAATCACAGTATATGTAGGGAACGACCCCCGTGTCGTTCCGATGAATTTACCGCAATTTGATTTTAAACAATGCAGGTTTAGTGATATTTAACAAATTTGAAGAAATATAAGGAGAAAAAGGTGGGGAACTGGGATAGTATGGCTTATATGGTTGGTTGGAGCAAAATATATCAAAAAAGGACCATCCCCTTGATATACGGGCTCTAATATAATGTATATCATGGTTTGCAATTAGATAAATTTTCACGAAAAGGTATCGTCTTTATTAGTATCTATCTGCTACAATTTGGATAAGGAAAAGATATTTTTTAAATAGAAAAAGGAGGCTAACGGATGGGCGAGAGGATTGAGTTTGTCCGCAACTATAGCGACCTGTGCACAAATAAAGGGTTTCAGTTTGAGTTTTACTGTGACCGCTGTGGCAGTGGTTTTCGTACCCGGTTTAAACCTTCTGTTAGCGGTACCGTAACCGGGATATTAGATACGGCGGGCAGTATTTTCGGGGGATTGTTTAATAATGCTGCCAATGTGGGTGAGAGTTTTCGCTCGGCTACCTGGGAAAAAGCCCACGACGATGCTTTTGCCGAGGCTTGTAACGAATTAAAACCGGATTTTATCCAATGTCCCCGTTGTATGTCCTGGGTATGCCGCAAAGGTTGTTGGAATAACAAGAAGGGGTTATGCAAAGAATGCGCACCAGATCTGGGTGTAGAAATGGCTGCAGCTCAAGCCAGCAAGTCGGTAGAGGAAGTATGGGCTCATGCTGCTATGGCAGAAGAGGATAAAAAGCTGGATCAGAAAGTTTGGCGGGAGGGCATACGTGCAACCTGTCCCCAATGCGAAGCTCCCCTGGCCAATAACGTCAAATTCTGTCCCGAATGCGGGGCCAGGATAAAAGAAAATACCCAATGTCCCTCCTGTGGAAGTAAGGTTACTCCCGGCAGCAAGTTTTGCCCGGAATGTGGAGATAAACTATAGTTTGCCCCCGTCCCCGTTGTTAAAAGTGGTTGTGGTATGGAGAGATACACTGACAGGTTTTGAGGCGTTCTGAAATTCTGCCCTTCACTGTAATGGTTTACATCTGGTTAGGTTCTGCGGGTATGGAGGGGTGGCATATGATATCATTAATAATAAGAATTTATAAGGAGGGAGTACCGTTGCGAAAGAGTTTAATAGTTTTAGCTACTTGTTGTTTGTTGTTTTTACTGGTTACACCAACTCTGGCTGATGTGAATTTCAACATAAACGGGAAAGCTTACCAGCCTACCATCCAACCCCGGATTGAGGAAGGCAGCACTATGGTACCTGTTTATCTGGTGGGGAGAATACTGGGTGCAGAAATTAATACATCAGATGAGAACATAAACATAATAAAGAATGGCCAGACTTTTACCCTTACCCTGGATAGCGCAAAGGCAAGTCTTAATGGGGAAACGGTAAACCTGCCGCTGGCTCCCCGGAGGGAAAACGGTGAAGTAATGGTACCGCTAAGGGCGATTATGGACGCGTTTAAGGTTAGGGTCGACTGGCAGGGGCAGACTAAAACGGTAGTGATAAACTACCAGGAACAGCGCCAAGGTTTGAATGTAGACGAAATGCTGGTTAAATCCAGTGAAGCCCTGGCCCAATACAATACTTATAAGACCAAAGCGGACATGAAACAGCAAATAGAAGTAAATAACCCGAAAGAACCTGGGAAAAAAGAAAAAATCGACATGAAGATGGATATGGATATGGCCGTACAAAATAAGCCGGTACTGGTTTACGGAAAGACCAGGGCTCAAGTAGCGCTTCCTGAAGGTGCTGGTGATATCGGAATGGAAGCGATGGATAGTGAAATGTTGCTTAATGAACAGGGTATGTATATAACTATGCCTGGTCAGGGCTGGGTGAAAATGACCATTCCAGGAATGGATATAAAAGCCCTGATGGAACAGGCGGGCAGTCAGGACCCAATAAGCTCACTTAAGCAATTAAAAGAAGCCGGAGTAATCATGAGCTTTGGCGATGACCAACAAAAAAACGGCCACGCTTACTGGGTAATAAATGCAACTATGGGAGCAGACAGTGTAAGCCGCCTGATACAGAACGTACTTAAACAGGTTCCCTTGCCCCAGGCTGATAACGCAGAGATTAACAAGGTTTTAGCCCAATTATTCAAAAACATGAAAGCTGATATTGTGTATTGTGTCTGGATTAACCAGGAGAATTTCCTGACTGATTATATGCAGCTGGACAGTAATATAAGAATTAATATGCAGATACCCCCTGAAGTGACTGAGCAGGAGGAAACGGTTACTATGGATATGGCTATGAAACAAAACGCGTTTTATGAAATCTACGATCTGGGCGTACCGTTTACCGTACCTGATGTTAGTGAAGCGGTCGACATGAATCAAATACTGCAACAGAATAACTAAGCGGGGGGTAATAATATGCCTAATCTTTTTACTGACCTGCTAAGTCGAATAAGTCTGATTGAACTAATGGAGGCCTTGTCCTCTGTTTCCGCACGTAAAAAAATACGTTCTACTGAATCAGGCGATAAAACAGTATCTCGAAATAGCACGAACAAAGCATTTAGCGAGATAATTCGGGAGGCCAGTGCAAGATATGGTGTGGACGAAAAAGTCATCCGGGCAGTGATAAAACAGGAGTCATCCTTTAATCCCAATGCAATTTCTAAATGTGGAGCCCAGGGGCTAATGCAGCTAATGCCTGCAACAGCCCAGGGTTTAGGAGTAAAGAATGCCTTTAACCCGGAAGAAAATATTATGGCTGGTACCCGCTATTTAAAACAGAAGTTGGATGAGTTTGATGGCAACCTGGTACTGGCTCTGGCAGCATACAATGCCGGCAGTGGTACGGTTCGAAAATATGGCGGTATCCCGCCTTACCAGGAAACCCAGGCCTATGTGAATAAGGTTATAAAGTCAATCGATTACATGGCCTAGAATTTGTGCTTCCTAAATATGCATCCCCGCTCTATAGGGCGGGGTTTTCTTTTATCTGTCTTGATTTCCTATCTTATTGGGATAAACCAGGCTTAATTAAAACAAAAGGAGGCTTTCCCTTAAGATAAGTATATAAAAAAGCAGGGAATAGCAGAATAAAGAATATACCAGTAAAGCATAATAAGGCTAAAGACATTGAAAATAATGATGAGGTGATAAGTTTGAATAAAATTATAGCGGTAGAAAACAACCTGGCTCCAATTAAGGATTACCTGCTGAATCAAGGCTGTCAAGTTATAGATGTTGATTCTGCGCAAAACACCAGGGTAGATGCGGTAGTAATTTCGGGAAGCAGTAAGGATTTATTAGGAATGCAGGATGTGCTGATTGATGCTCCGATTATTGATGCCCGGGGTAAAACCCCCAGCGAGGTCTGGGATAATATAATGCGGTACTAAATAGTGAGGGGTTAGAGGTACTGGTTTTCCTTAAATATCCGGTCGAAGTCTTCACTGATGCGAATAAAAACCGACAGTACCTCAGGGTCAAAATATTCCGGTCTGGTTCTATCGTCTCCCCGGGTAATTATCTCCATAGCCCGGTAGTGGGAAAAGGCAGGTTTGTACGGGCGCCGACTTCTTAAGGCGTCATACTGGTCACAAATGGCTACTATCCTGCCCTCTATTGGTATTTCCTCCCCTTTAAGCCCCCGGGGATAACCGGAACCATCCCATCTCTCGTGATGAGTCAAGGAAATAGATTCCACCATCTGCAGTTCCCTAAATTTGGAATTAGCCAGAATACTGGCCCCGGTTACGGTATGGGTTTTCATAATCTCAAATTCATCCCGGCTCAGCGGGCCCGGTTTCAGTAGTATTTGATCCCAGATACCAATTTTGCCGATGTCATGCAGGGGAGCAGCAAAGGCCATAGACTCGATAAAATCATGATCCATACCCAGCTCCCGGGACAGAAAGGGTGCGTATATTCCCAATCGTTTATTATGCATACCGCTATCCTTATCCCGCAACTCGGCTGCTGCTGATAAACGGTGTACCATCTCAAAAGTCAGGTCGTTAACTGTTTCCAGGGCTGCAGATAGCTCTCTGGTACGCAGCTTTACAGTTTCCTCCAATTTATTTTTGTATTCTTCCTCCATACGGTTTATTCGAACCAGTTTTACCGCTTTTCCGATTACGGTCAAAAAAAGGTTTAAATCCAGGGGTTTGAGCACAAAATGTTCTACCCCCAGATTAATCAGCTCCAGCAGGTACCTGGCTTCATCATGGGCGGATATAACAATGATAATCTGCCGGGGATTTTCTTTCTTAATCTCCCGAACCATTTTTACACCGTTCATACCTGGCATATTAATATCGGTTATAATCAGGTCATAACTGCTTTCCCTAAATTTTTCCAGACCCTCGAGCCCGTTTTCTGCAGTATTTACAACAGTAAAAAAACTACCCAGCAACCTGGCCGTGTTCTGACGCAGCTCCTGGTCATCTTCCACATATAAAACGCTTATTCCATGGGCAGCTTCTTTTAAATCTTTGGGATTAATCATGGCATTTGCTTCTCAAGCGGAAGCTTGAGCGTGAAGCAGGCTCCTTCCTCTGTATTACGGGCCCATAATTGTCCCCGGCAGTGTTCCTGGACAATTGTTCTGGACATGTATAATCCCAGCCCGGTACCTATTCCCGGCCCCTTGGTAGAAAAATAGGGATCAAAAATCTTATCCATTATCTCTTCCGGTATTCCACCGGCATTATCGTAAATTTCAACTTCCAGGTAGTCATCAGTTTCAAAACCCCGGATAGTAATCTCAGGTTTTGAAACGCCGTTATCCACAAAAGCATCGGAGGCATTTTTAATAAGGTTAAGGAAAACCTGCATGAGCTCATTAGGATAAGTTAGAATAGGAGTGGAAAAGGAATAATCTTTAACCAGTGCTACGTTTTTATATTCCAGTGATTTACCGATAATATTCAGGGTATCTTCAATAACCTGGTTCATTATCACCATGTCCTGGGGATTATCAGGCTTAAAGAAATGGCGGAAATCGTTGATAGTATTGGATAAATATTGGGCATGAGCATTAATATCATTTAATAGTTCTATAAACTGGTTTTTATCAAACATATCCAAATCCAAGTATACCTGCAGGTTACCGGCCAGGGTGCTTATAGATGAAAGCGGTTGACGCCATTGGTGGGCAATCATCCCTATCATTTCTCCCATAGCGGCCAGCTTGGAATTCTGTACCAGCAGTTGTTCCTGCTGTTTCCGCTCATAAAACTCATTCTGTAATTGCTCGTTAAGCTGAGCCAATTCCTCTACCATTTCATTAAGGATATCCTGCTCCAGTCTCAGTTCTTTTTCTTGATAGAGGTGGCAGTTTTCTCCTTTATTAAGGCCATTAAATATTGCAATAGCCATATGATAACAAGAATTGTAACCACAAGCAGCACAATTTCTAAAATCTTTGGGCTCGGTTTTATGCATAGCATGGTAAATCTTATGCAATTCAGTTTCACTGGGTATTTTTAACGTATTATTGACCGAAAGGTTCTGGTAGGAACGGTAGTCAAAATCATGCTGTTTTATTACATCTTGCAGGAAATCTTTTAACTGCTGGCGCCTGGTCTCATCGGCCCGGCTCTCTTCCGAACGAACAGTTACGGCCCGTTCAATCTGATCCAGGGAGTTGCGGTGATTAATACAACCGGGCCCCATGTTGCAGCCCTTTTCACAGCTTAAAATATCGACTATCATAGGCAGATTAGGGTCTTTTTTGAAAATTGCCATTTGCAGTTCGGGCAGATACTTATCGTAGGCCAGAGGGCCTTCAATTTTTCGAATTTCACTGGCTGGTATGTCAGGATAATTAAACTGGTAACATTCGCCAAGTCCTCCAGGGCTGGAAAAATTGGTTGCTATCCCAGCAGGGACCTGATTATCAAAATCACTATCTTCCAGGTTATCCAGTACTATATTATTATCCTTAAATATTTTATCTATTGTCTGGTAGATGACATTATATTGTACTACCTTGCTCTCTTGAAATTCACGTCTTTTGGCCAGACAGGGAGAGATGAAGACTAACTCACTATCCGGGTGCAGTGATTTTACGTAGACGGCAGTATCATGAACCGGGCTGCCGCTAGGGGCCAGGTATTTTAACAGGCCGGGTTGATAAATCTCAATGTATGTGACAATAGCAGGACAGGGCTGGGCTATAAGTGGTAACCTGGCTTTCCCCGATGTAATCAGTTCGTGGTAAGAAGCCACCGTTATTTCCGCACCCAGGGAAACATCATATACAGCCTTAATCCCCAGCATCTTAAGGGCAGTTATCAGTTTCTTCAAGGGAAAATTACTCTGCGCCGATGGTGCTACCAGGGCTACCATTTCCCGTTCCGGTAGCCGAGCTATAAATTGGGCTCCATCATCTATAGGGAAGCGAGCACTCTTCTCTACAATGCCGCCATGGCTTTTAATACAAGCCTCAATACAGCGACCACAACCAATGCACAGGTGGTTGTTAAACTTGACTACATGGCCACTGCCATCACTGCATACCTTTACCGGACAAACTGCAATGCATTGGTGACAGTTAATACAGTTTTCCTCCTTGATACCGATCACTTCTATTAGATTTTCCATACTGCTTTGGAATTCATAAAAGTATGTACTTTTTGCTTTATCAAGTAAAGCAGGAAACTTGAGCGTATCTAATAATTTTACAACAGACTAATCTCTCCGTACTACTGATAATTACGTATCTTTTTGAGCTGGGCTCAAATCTCCATGAATACCCTTTTCCCTCCTTTTACAAACCCGTATGCACTCGTTCAAGCTTTAATGATAAGTTTCAACATCATTCCGTAAATATCCTTTTTTGTATATGGTATATTTTTCACATTACTGCCCCTACAATTCCTCGCCAACTTACCCATTAACGTGCCATAAGCACCTTGCTTAAAAAGGCTCGGGTTCTTTCGTGGTAGGGGTTTACGATAACATCTTCGGCAGTTCCTTCTTCTACAATTAAGCCCTCATCCATGAATATTACACGGTCGGCTACCTCGCGGGCAAAGCCAATTTCATGGGTTACTACTATCATGGTCATATGTTCCGAAGCCAAATCTTTCATAACCTGCAAGACCTCACCGGTCAATTCCGGGTCCAGGGCGGAAGTAGGTTCATCAAAACACATGATGTCCGGTTCCATAGCCAGGGCCCGGGCAATAGCCACCCGCTGCTGTTGACCACCAGATAGTTCAAAAGGGTAATTATTAGCCTTTGGGGAAAGCCCTACTTTTTCCAGTAGCTGCCGGGCTTTATCTTCGGCCGCGGCCTTATCTGCCTGCTTTACCAGCATGGGTGCCAGCATAAGATTCTCCAGTACCGACTTATGGGGAAAAAGATTAAAATTCTGAAAAACCATACCCATCTTGCGCCGGATCTGGTCGATTTCCTTTTCCGGACTATATATGGCAAAGCCGTCCGGGCCGTTGCGAGCCATAAATTCCCCTTCGATAGCAATTTCCCCCTGGTCTATGGTTTCCAGGTGATTAAGGCAGCGTAAAAATGTACTTTTCCCGGAGCCGGAAGGTCCGATTATGGCAATTACCTGGCCTTTTTCCACCTGTAGGGAGACACCTTTTAAAACCTTAAGAGAATCAAACTTTTTATGAATATCCAGCGCTTGCAATATATACATAAGTTTCGCTCCTAACGGTAATAGTCAAACCGGGATTCCAACCATTTAAAGAATTGTTGAACCGTACCGGTCATAATAAGGTAGAAAATAGCGGCAATAATAAAGGGAACGAAGGTATCATCACGCATAACATGAGTCCTGGCTACCCTGGATAATTCACTTATAGCCAGCACATAAATGAGGGCGGTATCTTTCACCAGGTTAATTACCTCGTTGCCAATTGGAGGCAAAACTCGTTTAAATACCTGGGGCATCACAATATTCTTCATAGTCTGAAAACGGTTTAATCCCAGTACATCGGCAGCTTCATACTGACCCCGGTCGATTGACTGGATGCCGGCCCGAAAAATTTCAGCCAGGTAAGCGGAATAGTTTAAAACAAAAGCCAGGTAAGCGGCAACTTCCCGTTCCAAAAGTATGCCGAGGGTCATAAGTCCAAAATACATAAATAGGAGCTGTAATAATAATGGAGTCCCACGAAAAAGCCACACATAAAACTCCATAAACCACTTCAGGGGCTTAAAATTGGAAATGCGGGCCATACCCATAAGTATACCCAGGGGCAGGGCCAGCATCAGAGTTAGAAAAAACAATTTCAGGGTTACCGTCAATCCTTTGAGCATTGATGGCAGCAACATAAGAATATAGTCCATGGTATACCCCTTTACCTTTAAGCAATTGAAAAACATAACAGGCTAACAGTAAAACTGCAAGCCTGTCATGATAATATTATCAGTAATCAAGCCAAATGGCTATTTGTTAATAATGTCTTCGTTAAACCATTTATTAGAAATTTCACTGGCAGTGCCATCAGCCTTTATATCGTCCAGGGCCTTGTTCATTTCAGCCAGGAATGCTTTATCAGTTATTCTTAAGCCCACTGCGAAATCTTCAGCCCCAAAGTCTTCTTCCAGGAACTTATATTCCCCGGGATGTTTACTTACATAGTATTTACCAACTATTATATCGACTACCACCGCATCCAGGCCGCCGCCTTTGAGGTCTTTCATGGCCATTACGTTATCATCAAATTCTAGCAGGTTGTCCTTGATTACTTCATAGGTAGCCTTATCTGCCATCACCGCATCCTGAGCGCTACTTCCTGCCTGAATACCAATCTTTTTGCCTTCCAGGTCAGCTTTGGTCTTAATCGGAGAATCAGCGGTAACTACAATAACCTGCCGGTTTTTAATATAAGGTTTGGTAAAGAGATATTCTTTTTGTCGCTCTGGAGTAACGGAGAAACCGTTCCAGATAACATCTATATTACCGCTGTTTATTTCTTCCAGCTTAGATTCCCAGACAATAGTCTGGAACTTTACATCTACACCCAGCCGTTTGGCCACTTCTTTGGCCAGGTCAATATCAAATCCTACGATTTCATTTTTCTCATCCCGGAAACCCATGGGGGGAAACGCATCGTCTAATCCCATTACAAAATATCCTTTGTCCTGGATATCCTGCCAGGAAGTATCAGTCTGAGCCGGCGCCGGAGTTTTTTCCGCATCATTATTGGCTGAACTGCAGCCGCTCAGTACCATCGTCAACGAGAAACATAATAAGAGAATAAGTATGAGATTTCTTTTCAATCTGACAGCCTCCCTCAAAATATACTTAATATCTACATTTTACTTCACTCAATTAAACAAGTAAATGATTAAATGGGGGACAAGTCCCCAAGTTGTTAATAAAGTATCCTTTTAGGGAAAAACTATATTAATAATGAAGAAAGGTGTGGATAGAATGGATAATAAAAGAGCGCGGGAAATTGTAAATTCTCTGGGCGTAATCGAGGTTTTATATCAAAGTCGTCCGATATGGATTGAGGATATCGATGGCAGTCTGGCCCAGGTGAGGTACCTGGATGCCGAGGACAGCTTTGAAGTTCCGGTGGGGGAGTTGAAAGAGAGCTAAAAGTAGCAAAAATTAAAACCCTGCCAGAACCTGAATATGTTCAAGACTCTGGTCAGCAAAACCCTGAAGTTCACATTGTTCCTCCTTCAGTATTTGTATATAATTAATAAAATCATGGCTTATCCGTTCACCGATACAAATTACCGGTATACCTGGCGGGTAAGCCATGATTTGCTTTCTGGGCCTTTAGGGTTGCTTGGAAAGCGAAGGGGATTTGCATCCCTTTTCAACTATATGAGGCATGGGGGAATACCAGCAGCTACCCATTTGTTTGACCTCGGATTTTCCATTTTTATCCTCAATGGTTACCCAGGACTTAATTAGAGCGCCATCCATTCCGGGGTAAACCACCTTATCTTCGCCTTCCGGCAAAGACCAATTATTTTTATATATTTTGTGAGCCTTTTGTATTTTCAAGACTTTATGATGCCATTTTACTTGTGGAGGTTTACTATTACTATAGAAGGCTATATAAAGGTTGTTGTCTACTCCTTGTGACCAGATAAGGATGGGGTCGGATAAGTTATTGGTGAATTTCATATCCTTGGCTCCGTAGTTAACAGTAGCATCCTGGCCATAGGGTACATAAGGTACCGGCATACTATGGGCATGTCGTTCTATTACGGGAAGATTACAGAGTACGGCTACATTATATAAAGTCGAGGCTATTTTACACACCCCGCCACCGGTTGTACGGGACATTTGAGTTCCCAGGTAAACCGGACCTTCCTTAAAACCGCGCCACTGGGAATAGGGGCCTATGGTAAGGTTTTGGGAAAAAACCTCTCCCGGCTTAAGAACTTTGCCACGCAGATACTTTGCTCCCAAATGGACATTAGATTCCTCACCGGGAAGTGGGTTGGGGAGTACGGTACGATAGGCGGCCATCATAGTGGGTGTATTATGTTCTTTTTGAGCTTTTAAAAATTCAGGGTCTTTCTCCCAGGGAACCCGGGTAATCGGTCCTGAGTACATCCTTTCTTGCACTAGTTTTAGCGAGACTTCTTCTTTATTTTGCTCACCTATAGTCCGGGCCGTTTCGCCGAAATATTCTACGGTGATTTCTCGTTTATTATCATGCTTAAAGCTGGTTGATAATAGTATAGTAAGGGTAACAAAACCTAATAGTAAAAAAATAAATTTAGTCCTTTTATTAAAAAACACCTTTCACCACTCCATTGCTGCAACATTTAAAAATCCCTATTAGTATTCCGTAATGTGTAAAATAATACCCAAAAAACATTTTATTATGTAAATGGGGTATCCTTTTAGGTTATTATTAAGTTGTTGGTGGTGGGTAAAAATGGATATAACAACATTATTTATAACTGCCTTTTTGGTAGGCCTTTCCGGAGCCATGATGCCTGGACCCCTTTTGACCGTAACTATTGCCGAGAGTGCCCAACGCGGTTTTAAGGCCGGCCCGCTTATCGTACTGGGACATGCCATATTGGAACTGGCTTTGATAATAGCCTTGCTGGCGGGACTCTCTTTATATTTGCAAAAACCTGTGGTTACTACGGTTATTTCCATAATTGGAGGAGCCTTTTTGCTCTTTATGGGATTTAATATGATAAAGGATGTGCTGCAGGGGAGGGTGGCGTTGGAAAATAGCGAAAATGATGCTGGCAAAGTTATTAATATGCACCCGGTTGTGGCCGGTATCCTGGTCAGTGTATCCAATCCCTTCTGGTCAATATGGTGGGCTACTATCGGTCTTACCTATTTGACTATGGCTTTAAAAAGCGGGGCAGTAGGGATTACCTCATTTTTTAGTGGTCATATAATGGCTGACCTGCTGTGGTATTCCCTGATTGCCGCGGCTATAGCCGGAGGACGCCGTTTTTTAAAGCAGCAGGTGTACCAGACTATTATTATGCTCTGCGGCCTCTTTCTAATTGGCCTGGGTGGGTATTTTATTTATGGGGTCATATAATCTAGTAATTGGCCTCCCATGGCCGGAGGCCATTCCATAAAGGACATACAGCAACCACGAATGAAAATGTCTTAATATGCTCTTCCTGAACAGAAGTACATAATCTGTAGGGGCGAACCCATGTGTTCGTCCTGTAAGCTATTATTTACCCTAAAAGTTTAATACACGGGTCTACGCTCGGCTGGCCAGACACCTGGGCCTACCCCTACAATCCTCAACCCCATTTGCTTTATTAAAGGTTATTGAGACAGGATTTACGCCGGTTATATAGAATATTTAAAGGTAATTTATTGGCGGGGGTGGAGAGATGAGTTCCTGGTGGAGCATACGGTACATAAGACGGCGCCAGACAATAGTGGGTACATTTATGAAACACGGTCTTGGTTACCTGTTGCAGCGCTTTGGATTGGCGGGGACAGTGCAGTTATCTACCCGGCAGATTATGAACGGAAATTACGAAGCAGCCGACTACCTGTTGGCGGACAACCTGCGCCAGGCTATGGTAGAACTGGGCCCTACATTTATTAAACTGGGCCAGATGCTCAGCACCCGTCCCGATATGTTACCACCACCATATATAGAAGCCCTGGAAACACTACAGGATAAAGTAGAGCCACTGCCCTATGAACAGGTTTTAAAACAACTGGTAAACGAAATAGGACATCCGGAACAGGTTTTTGAAGAATTTGACCGTGAACCCCTGGCGGCAGCATCTATCGGACAAGTTCACCGGGCCCGCCTGAAGAGCGGCGAAGATGTAATTGTAAAGATACAGCGCCCGGATATTGAAAGAAAGGTTGAAAGCGACCTGGAAATAATAAAAGGGCTGGCTCAAATATCAGAACGAAGATCACCTGAAGCAAGACGTATCGGCATTGTCGATATGGTAGAAGAATATAGTCGCATGCTTTTACGGGAGCTGGATTATGCCCGGGAAGCCCGCAACACCGAGAGAGTATATAATAATTTCCGACATGATGATAGAGTAGTAATCCCGCGGGTATACTGGCAGCATACTACTCCCCGGGTTTTAACCCAGGAATATATAGCCGGAGTCAAGTTAAGCGATATCGATGAAATCAACCGCCGGGGCTGGGATCGCCGCAAAATATCAAAATTAGGAACGGAGGCTTTTCTGTCCCAGATACTATTGCATGGCTTCTTTCAGGCCGACCCCCACCCGGGTAATATGCTGGTGGCAGATGAGAATACTATAGCTTTTATCGATTTCGGCCAAATTGGGACTTTAACTGAACGACGGCTGATTTATTTGGGAGAATTATTGCTCAGTCTTAATAAAGGTGACATATATAAAGCCATGGGTACCTTAAAAGATATTGGGATTGTGGGAGACTCTGCCGACAATGAGGATTTTTATGAAGATTTCGTTGACCTGGTAAAAGATATATCTTCCACCACTATCGGTAACCTGGATATGAAAAGGATAAGAAAAGAGTCTTTGGAACTGGCCTATCGTTATCAGCTGAAAATGCCTGCTTATCTTACTTCTCTTATGAAGGCCCTGATTACGGTGGAGGGGGTTGGCAAAAAACTGGACCCGGACTTTAATTTTACCGAGGTAGCCAAACCCCTGGCCAAGAAGGTTTATAGTGAACGTTTAAAGCCGGAGAACGTTCAAAAATTCATCCGCGGCAAATATTACCAGGACATAAGACCTCTGGGTAAGATGCCCTCAAATATGAATGCGCTCTTGAATACCGCCAAAGAAGGCCGTCTGGTTATAAACATGCAGGTGGAGTTTACCCCCAAAACTAACCGCAAGCTCACTCAATTGGCCAGTCGTATAAGTGCCAGCCTTATAATTACCGGAGCCCTGATTGGTTCCGCTCTTATCATTCAAACCAACCATTCCGCTCTGGTGGAAAAATATTCCTATCTGGGGGTTATTGGCTTCGGCCTGGCACTAATCTGCCTTATAGTATATTTCCTGGCATCGTTAAGGTCTTGATATAAAATAACAAAAAAATGGATTTTAATAACAATTAATGACCCAACAAGCAGGAATATACATTATCTTTGTTTAATAAAACCATATGGCTTTATAGGTAAACTCCAGGAAAGGAAGGTGTATCACTTAAAAAAACAGGGCAGTAAGAAAATCTAAGGATAGGAGTGTGAAGAAAAGAATGATATCAACAAAAAGGATAAAAATAGTTCTTCCCCTGGTAATAGCAATATTTTTATTAACCCTGGTAGCAGGCTGCGGCAGCAAGACTCCAACCGACAGCGGTAATGTTAATCCTCCAGCCGAAAAACAGGAGTCAGGAGATAAATCTCTGGCCGAGTTATTTGCTAAAACGGGTGAGATTAAGGGCATGAGTTTTGATTGTATCAGCACCCTACCCGGCGGTATAAACATGACCAACAAGATGTGGATTGAAGGCGAAAATATGCGTATGGAAAGCCAGGTGCCCGAGACTGGAGAAAACGTGATATACATAGCCAATGAGGCTGAAAAAGCCATGTACCTTTACCAACCCCAACAAAAAATGGCTACCAAACTGCCGTATGATGATGAAGATGGACAATTCTCCAACCCGCTGGATGAACAGGAAGAGGTAGACGAAGAGAATGCTGTCTATGTAGGAAAAGAGAAGATTGACGGCAAAAACTGCCTGGTATATGAAATGACCGCGGAAGATGCCAAAAGTAAAATGTGGGTCTGGGAAGATAACGGGATGCCACTGCGCATAGAAAGCGAGAGTGAAGGCGAAAAAGTAGTTGTTGAATATAGTAATGTTAAAGTCGGCGATATAGACGACAACATGTTTAAACTGCCGGCAGGAACCCAGATAATGGATATGGCCAATATGCAAGGAATTCCGGGAATGCCTGCTATGCCCCAGCCCTAAGGGGTCTAACCGGCTTAATTTCTGTTCGTGTCATTTGTAGCAATTGATAATTTTTAGTTATGATAACTCGGGGGATAATCCCCGGGTTATTTTTTAATATTTATTGCTTTCATATTAATTACTAAAAAAAAAGGAAAAATGCATATTATAGCGAATATTTTAAGGATAGATGGGAACGTATTAAAATTCTGGAAAGGAAGGTAAGTATGTTAAGGAAAAAAAGGCCCTTTATTGTCTGGATGCTGACCCTGCTATTTCTTTTATCTCAGGCAGGAATAACAGGTGCTGCACCGGCAGGCCAGACTCAGCAAACCGGGGCAACCCCATTTACCGATATAAGCAGCACTGACAAAAATGCCCTGTATATAAACTACATGGCTAAGAGAGGACTAATCAACGGCTTTCCCGATGGTACTTACCATCCCGGGGAAGGGCTTACCCGGGCTCAGGCCGCAGTATTATTCTGCAAGATAAGAGGACTGAACCCTACGGATAAAGATAGTACATTCAGTGACGTAGCAGACAGCTACTGGGCAGCAGGTTACATAGCCGCAGCTGTTAGGGCAGGATACATAAACGGCTTCCCTGACGGTACTTACCGGCCCGAGGCCATATTGACCAGAGCCCAGGGTATAAACCTGTTTCTACAATTAGCCACTGAAAAAGACAGCAGTGAAGAAATACCGGCACTGCAAGACCTGGATAAAAACCACTGGGCTGCTAACTCCCTGGCCATTGCCCTGGCTGCGGGTATGATAGAAGCCCAAGATAGCAAAATACAACCCGAACAGCCCTTTGCCCGCGGAGATTTAGCCCGAGCCTTGAGCATTCTGCTGACCAAAGACCCGGGCTTAAGCCAGCAAGAACTTATAGGCAAACTACAAGTAAAAAACGGAACGGTTGAGAT